>CAZZPB010000139.1:0-5371 GCA_964655905.1 uncultured Candidatus Peribacteria bacterium | reverse complement strand
TGGTAGCATTTCATCGCTTTTAGAAAGCGTTTTTAGGGATTTTTTAGCTTTTTCTTGCGCATGCAGCTTTTGGACGGTAAAAGTTTCGGGAGAAATATATAACAACCTCCAGAGGAAAGTAGCTTCGTTAAAAGAAAAAGGCATTTATCCTCGCCTGGCGCTCATACTGGTTGGAGAGAACGCGGCTTCTTTATCGTATGTTAAGCAAAAAAAGAAAGCTTCCGAACATATTGGCATCCAGGCAGATTTTTATCATTTTGAATCTTCCGAAGTCACAACTGAAAAACTGGTGAAAGAAATTCAAAAATTAAACAATGATAAAAAAGTTCACGGCATTTTGGTTCAGTTGCCGCTTCCGGCAGCCGTTGATACGGCCATGGTCATAAAAAATATTGATCCAAAAAAGGATGTGGATGGTTTTACCGCGCACAATCTTGGCAACATGTTTTTAGGCACAGAATTCGAGCAGTTGACCCCGTGCACGCCCATGGGCGTCATACGCCTTTTGGAGGCATACAATATTCCAATAATTGGAAAACTGGTGGTGATGATTGGAGCAAGTAATATTGTAGGAAAGCCTTTGGCTGTTATGCTTTTGAACCGGAAAGCCACCGTGACCGTCTGTAACAGTAAAACACTTGATCTTGCTTTTCACACGTCCCAGGCGGATATACTGATTGTGGCCGTGGGCAAGGCAAAATTCATTACAAAAAACATGGTGAAAAAAGACGCCGTCGTTATTGACATTGGCATTAACCGGACGGAAAAGGGTAAAATCGTCGGGGATACCGATTTTGAAAATGTCGCGCCTGAAACATCATATATCACGCCCGTCCCTGGGGGATGCGGGCCAATGACAGTCGCGTGTCTCATGGAAAATGTCGTGAAGGCGGCGGAAAATTTGTCTTCCAAAAAATCTTAATTATTAATTTCTTAACAAGCCCTTCGGGCTCGTCTTATGTGCGGCATTATAGGCATTATCGGCAATAAACCAGCGGCACAGGAGATTTTTGACGGCCTGAATGTGTTACAGCACCGCGGCCAGGATTCTGCTGGCATTATGACCTATGAAGACCGTTTTCATTTAAAAAAGGGTAATGGGCTTGTGCGGGACGTGTTTCATACCAAAAATATGGTCCGCCTGCGGGGAAATCTTGGCATTGGACATGTGCGCTATCCCACCGCCGGCAGCTACGACGCCGAAGAGGCTCAACCTTTCTATGTAAATTCTCCTTTTGGGGTGGCCCTGATCCACAATGGCAACCTTACCAATTACAACGAACTTAAAAATGAAGTGCTCAAAGTGGATTTACGGCATCTAAACACCAAGTCTGATTCAGAACTTTTGCTGAATGTTCTGGCCAGTTCTTTGCGCATGCTGAATGTTGCTGTTCTGACGCCGGAAAAGATTTTTGAAGCCATGCATATTGTTTTTAAACGTCTTAAAGGCAGTTATTCTGTTATCGCCATGATCGCGGATTATGGCATTTTGGCATTTCGCGACCCTTATGGCATCCGGCCACTGGTTTTTGGAAAACGCAGCCAGACGATGCTGCCTGAATATATTTTTGCCTCGGAAAGCGTTGCTTTGGATACGCTCGGCTATGATTTTGTTACGGATGTGCAGCCCGGGGAGACGATATTTATTGACATGCAGCGCAAAGTTCACCGCAGACAGATAACAAAAAAACATTGGGCGCCGTGTATTTTTGAACATGTATACATTGCCCGTCCTGATTCCATTTTGGATGGAGTCAGCGTTTATAAAACACGCCTGAGAATGGGTGTAAGTCTGGCAAAGAAAATTAAAAAAGCAAAATTAAAAATTGACGTTGTGATCCCGGTGCCGGACTCATCGCGCAGTTCTGCTCTTGCCCTGGCCCAGGAATTGAAGGTTAAATATCGCGAGGGACTGGTAAAAAACCGCTATATTGGAAGAACATTTATCATGCCCGGGCAGGCCATTCGCAAAAAATCCATACATTATAAACTCAATACAATCCCGTTGGAAATCAATGGAAGAAATGTTTTGCTGGTTGACGATTCAATTGTGCGCGGTAATACTTCAAAAAAAATTATCGACATGGTGCGGGAAGCCGGAGCCAAAAAAGTGTATTTTGCAAGCGCCTCTCCCCCTCTCATCAATCCATGTTTGTATGGGGTTGACATGCCAAGCAAAAAAGAATTTGTGGCAAACGGCTTAACGGTTGATGAGATTTGCAAGGTGATCGGCGCCGACATGGTGTTTTATCAGGACAAAAAAGATCTGCTTGATGCGGCCAAAGTCGGCAATCCAAAAATTACCAATTTCTGTTATGCGTGCATGGGCGGAAAATATCCTACTCCGGAAGTGACGCAAAAACTTTTGAACCAGGCGGAAGCATCCCGTGGAACAGTTCATGAGATCGAAAATGAATTCGAGGAAGACATCGTAAAAGATGAGCAATTAAGCTTATTGTGAGGGCTTATGAAAAAAATTCTTCTTGTCGGCAACGGCGCGCGGGAACACGTTATCGCTGAAACATTTCAAAGGTTTGGCGCGCAGGTTTTTTGTTATGCTGAAGCCAAAAATCCTGGTTTATTAAATATTGCCGAAAAATATGAAACAGGCTCTCTGAAAGATTTTAAGCACATGTGCGAATATGCCCACAGTGTAAAGCCTGATTTTGCCCTGATTGGTCCTGATGATCCCATTGGAGCTGGCGCCGCGGACGCCCTGCTGGAACTGGAAATTCATTCTGTTGCGCCATTAAAAACGGTGGCGCGTTTGGAATCTTCCAAGGCGTTTACACGTGATCTGCTGCAAAAATATGGTATTGCCGGCAATCCAAAATTTCGTGTTTTTTTTGAGGAGGATGGGATGCATGAATTCTTGGCGGAATTGGGCGATCATTTTGTGGTGAAATTTGACGGTCTGATGGGTGGAAAAGGGGTGAAAGTTTCCGGGGAACATTTGAAAAATCATGAAGAAGCGCTTTTGTTTGCCAAAGAATGCCTGAAACAGGCTGGGCGTGTTGTTATTGAAGAAAAATTTATTGGGCAGGAATTCAGTTTGATGAGTTTTGCGGATGGAACGCATACAATAGAAATGCCCGCCGTGCAGGACCACAAACGGGCTTTTGATGGGGATCTTGGGCCAAATACGGGAGGCATGGGTTCATATTCCGATTCCAATCATTTGTTGCCATTTTTGAGGCAATCCGATATTGATGCGGCACGCGACATTACGGTCAAAACAGCCAGGGCGCTTTTTGAAGAAACCGGAACGCTTTTTAAGGGCATTATGTATGGTGGATTTATCGCAACCGCAAAAGGAGTCAGCCTTATTGAATATAACGCCCGTTTTGGCGATCCTGAAGTGTTGAATGTCCTGCCGCTTTTAAAAACGAATTTTGTTGATATTTGCGAAGCCATTTTACATGGTGATCTGAACAGCATGAAAATAGATTTTGATCATAAAGCAACGGTTTGCAAATATCTGGTTCCTGAAGGCTATCCGGAGCATCCAAAAAAGGGAGAGAAAATTACCGTTGGCAATATTCCAAAAGGTGTAAAAATGTATTACGGCTCGGTTGAACAAAGCCCAAACGTAGGGGACAGGCATGCCTGTCCCCTACGTTTGGGCTCATCGCGATCGATCGCGTTTGTAGGAATCGCAGGCACATTGAACGAAGCGGAAAAACTTGCGGAAAACGCCTGCGGCAAAGTGTCAGGGCCTGTTTTTCACCGCAAAGACATCGGCACCGCCGAACTGATTGATAAACGAATAAAAATGATGGAAGCGTTGCGTATTGAGTTTAAAAAAAATTAATACCCTGTTTAAAAAACCTTAATCTTTTTAATGTAAGGTGAAGGTTGTGATTAATCATAACCGAAGGCAAAGAAAAAGGGTCTAAAGACAGGGCTGTTCCAATATGTTGCGAGTATGGATGGAACAAGTTAAAAAAAAGAGGGCTTAGGTAAGGCAAAAACAGTGCAATCTGTTTTAACTGTCATAAGGCCTTAGGTTTGCGCGTGCCCAAAATTCGGGAATTTGCCTATTTCTTTTTGATTTTTACCGTCCTGCTTTTATTTTTTCCATGTTTATTCGTAGGTCCAATCGCTCTTTTTTTAAAACCGGTAACAGTCGATCCCATGCCTGTCAGATGCTTTTCTGCCTCATCCACAAATTTATAAAACCTTTTTTTTCCTTTATTGATCTGTTTTTTTACAGCCGGCTTTTCATATATTGTTTCCGCTGAAGCAGCCATTTCTTTACCCATTTCGAGCAGATTTTTTTTGAGTGTTGCCGTACCCAGTCCACCCCGTTTAACCTCTTCTTTCAAATCTTTGCGCAATTCTTTCCCTTTGCGCGGAGCAAAAAGCACACCAAGGATTGTGCCCATTATTACGCCAAAAAAAAGTCCACCCCGTCTATTGCCCATAGATAAAATCTCTAGAAAGTATTCGCATTGTATCACAACATTTTCCAAGATTCAAAAAAAGCCCCGCCAAGGCGGGGCTTTTATATTACTTTTCAAACTAATATCTTGAATACGAAGTGTTTGTGTACATGCCCTTATTTTCGTATTGGTAGAAAAGATCTGCAACATCGCCGCGGGTCATTGGAGCGGCCGGATTAAAGCGGCCGTTGCCATCATCCCGCATGAGATTGTTGGTCTTGGCGTAACAGGCATAGTCAATATACCATCTAGTGCTTCCATTAACTGGGGTATCAAGGTACGGAGCGGTATTGCAATATCCAACCTTCGCCGTAACTGATTCCAGGAAAATTTTCAATAATTCAACACGATTGACTGTCTGCATTGGCCGGAATGTTCCATCAGGATAACCACGGACAATTCCGAGACGTTTTGCAGTTCTAAGATATTGGGCGTACCACACATTGGAACCTACATCAGAGAATCCGCTGGTTCCAAAATCTTGCCCAGGCGCTGTACGAAGCGCAAGAAGTACAACTTTTGTTGTCTCGGCGCGATTTATTGACTGATACGGGCGAAATGTCCCATCTGTATAACCGCTGAATATGCCGTCTTCTTTCATCACTTTAATTGCTTCACAATAAGGGCTGAATCGGGTAACATCGCGATATCCCACACAGTTGGCGCTGGTTGGAAAGCCAATAATGATGCCGTCCGTATCCAGTTCAACATAGGCCGTTCTTGTGTCAGATTCACCGGTACTTGTATAGGCACGCACGCGGAACTGATACACATTGTCATTTAGCATGTTGCCATTGCGGTCGCGGCCGTTCCAGCTGTCAGAGTAATTATAGCCTCCAAAACTGGTTAAATATGGAGGCGTTGAAGCCGGATTTCTATAGACATTATCAACGAGAGTGCGCAGCACATTGCCATTTTTATCAAGCATT
>CAZZPB010000138.1:0-5401 GCA_964655905.1 uncultured Candidatus Peribacteria bacterium | reverse complement strand
CTTGTAGGGAACGCAGATCTGCGTTCCCTACAAGCGCGCCATCGATTTTTTCCATTGCAGTCCAGTCGTTTTTCAGAATTTCGTCTGAAGGCTGATAGGATCCATAATAAGAATCACATTGTCGAAAATCGCATTCAATGGCCTTATTTTTAATTAGATCAAATATGCTCCGCTGCGCCTCACTTGAACACCGGAAAAGTTTTGTCAAAAAATCATTGCCGTATTTTTCCTGAAGACCATACAAAGAAGTATCTGGAACTCGCGTTAAAAAGCCGGTTGTCGCCCCCGTATCACCAGTCGCGACGTGATTTTTTTCCAACACGATAACCTTAAAGCCTTTCATGACAAAATTCCAGGCTGTCATAAGCCCTACAATCCCCGCTCCAACAATGATAATATCCGCCTGCAGTGATTTTTCCAATATTGGAAACGTTTTTTTATCAGGAACGCTTTCCAGCCAAGGTGAACAATGTTGTGGAGTTTTCAAAATCAAAAATAAAAAAAGAAATTCTTAAGTTCCTTCGACAATTGTATCAAAAAGCTCCGGAATTGGCATTTTTCATATTTCTACTTGCTCCAACTCCCTAAGGAAAGCAGAAATATTTTTAATTTTTTCGCCTTTCGGAGACTCATTGTATACATTTAAAATTTTACTTCCAATTACAATGATATCCGCAATGCCGCTTAAACTCTCCACTTGTTTTCTGTTTGATATGCCAAAACCGATGGCTAAAGGCGTTTTAATATATTTTCTGACCATTTTGAAATATTGTCCTACATGTTGCGGCAATTGATTTTTTTCTCCAGTCGTTCCGGCATGGGAAACGCAATACACAAAACCATCGGCAATTTTTCCGATTTTTTTCAATCTTCGCGGCGGTGTTATGGGTGAAACGATCTGAATCGCACGCAGGCCATATTTTTTGCAGAATTTGATGTAATGTTCATTTTTTTCTTCATCAAATGGAATATCGGGGATAATCAGCCCAAAACAGCCATTTGCCGCTGCTTTTTTACAAAACTTTTCCAGGCCGTACCTAAAAGGAATATTGAAATATGTCATAATCAAAATTGGAATCATAATTTTTTTCTTCAGACGGCCCAACAAAGCAAAACAATCATCCGGAGCGATTCCGTTTTTAAGAGCCTGTCTGTTCGCGTCCGCGATTGTTTTTCCATCAGCGATTGGATCGGAAAATGGTATTTGTATTTCAATAAATTTTGCCCCGGCATTAGCCATCGCAAGGGCGATTTTTTCAGATTCCCGCAAAGAGGGATAACCCGCGACAATATGCGTCATAAGTTGAATTTTTTTCATTGCGGGAATTTTAAATAATCCTGTAAAAAATTATTAAAATTTTTCTTGTCAAAATGTTTTGCCGTGATAAATAAATCTTTATCCCCGCGTCCCGAACAATTAAAAACAACAATTTTATTTTTGGATAATTTTGGAGCAAGCTTTATGACATCCGCCAAAGCATGGGCTGATTCAAGGGCGGCCAAAATACCCTCTTCTCTGGCAAGCAGATCGTATGCTTCGAGTGCCCCGTTATCGAGGGCGTAAGCGGCTTTTACGCGCCCAACGTCTTTCAAATAAGACAATTGCGGGCCAACGCCAGAATAATCAAGTCCCGCCGAAATACTGTGGGTATCTTTGATCTGGCCGTTTTCATCCTGAAGAAAATAAGATTTAAACCCTTCCACAACACCCACCGTGCCGCTTTGAAAACGCGCGGCGTGCTGCGCACGCCTCTTATCTTCTGTTATGCCCAGACCTCCGGCCTCCACGGCAATCATTTTTACTTTTTTATCATCCAGAAATTCATAAAAAAGTCCCATGGCGTTGCTTCCGCCCCCAACACACGCGACAAGATAATCTGGCATTTTGTTGATCTGATGTAAAATCTGTTTTTTTGCCTCTCTGCCCACAATACTTTGAAAGTAGGTGTTCATAACCGGATAAGGATGGGGTCCGCAAACCGTTCCCAGCAGATAATGCGTGTCCTCCGGGTTTTTTATAAGGTCGCGCAGGGCCTCATTGATGGCATCCCTAAGGATTTGGCCGCCGGTTTCCACAGGTATCACTTTTGCTCCGAGCCGTTCCATAAAAAAAACATTTGGCCGTTGCCGTTTATAATCTTTGAGGCCCATGTAAATAACGCATTCAAATCCAAATTTGGCCGCCACCGTAGCCACCGCAAGGCCATGTTGCCCTGCGCCTGTTTCAGCGATCAGGCGTTTTTTACCCAGATATTTGGCAATAAGCGCCTGTCCCAGACAGTGATTCATTTTATGCGCGCCTGTCAAATTTAGTCCCTCGTTCTTGAGAAAAATCTTCGCCCCGCCTAATTTTTTTGTAAGATTTTCGCAAAAATAAAGAGGCGTGGGACGTCCACCGTAATTGGCATATAGATCCCGCAACGCTGCTCTAAATTTTTTATCTTTTATGCATTGATAAAAGGCTTTTTCCAGTTCTTCCATGATGGGCATTAGCATTTCTGGAACGTAGCATCCTCCATATTTTCCAAAATGCCCTGATGCGTTCAACATGTATTTTTTTAGGGATGGCATTGGCAGGTTGGATCAATAATTGGCTTGATTTCTTCCATAAGCGATTCAAAACTCTTGAGGTTTAGCGATTGATTGCCGTCAGAAAGGGCTTCTTTTGGATTATTATGCACTTCTATAATCAATCCTTCCGCGCCTGCCGCCAGAGCCGCTTTTGCAAGCGGCGCGACCAGGTCAAAACGGCCTGCCGCGTGGCTTGGATCAGCAATAATCGGCAGATGGGTTTCTTTTTTAATAAGCGCGAGCGTATTCAAATCAAGAATGTTTCTGGTGGAAGTTTCGAATGTGCGAATGCCCCGTTCACATAGGACTACATTTGGATTACCGCGATTAAGAATATATTCAGCCGCGAGCAGAAATTCCTCCATTGTTGCCGACATGCCTCTTTTTAAGAGGATGGGCATGCCTGTCTCCGCAACCCGTTCAAGCAGATCAAAATTTTGCATATTTCTCGCGCCAATTTGAATCATATCCACGTATTTTTTAAAAAGTTCCAGATCAGCAATAGAAAGAATTTCGCTTACAACCGGGATTTTGACCTCTTTCTTTACGCGATCCATAATTTTCAAACCCTCTTCGCGGAGTCCCTGAAATGAGTAAGGAGACGACCTCGGCTTGTAAGTGCCGCCGCGGAGCATGTGCGCCCCATGTTTTTTGACGTGTTTCGCTATTGTAAAAAGCTGCTCATATGATTCAACAGCGCATGGGCCTGCAATAATAACAGGTTCACTATCCCCAAAAATAATATTATTTTGAATTGTAATACGCGTTTTTTCTGGCTGAAACTCGCGGCTAACGCGTTTATATGGTTTTGTCACGTGAATAATTTCTTTCACGCCTGGGAAATTCAGAATCTGATCCTGATCTATATATTCTTTATTCCCCATGATGCCTATGGCCGTCCGCTCTGCCCCGGGCAATTTTTCCCCGCGCAGCCCAAGTTTTTCGACCGCTGTAATAACAGCATCAATTTCAGAATTGGGCGCATTTTTTTTCATCACTATGAGCATAGTTTCAATAAATTAAAAACTTTTCGGATTTTTCTGAGATCGATTTTTCCTTTGGTTTCAACACCGCTGGCAAGATCGATGCCGCGGGCCCGCGATTTTTCCGCAATTTTCCGCATGTTGTCGGGATTAATTCCGCCGGCGATAAAATACGGGTATTGTATGGCATTCAGCAATGCGTGATCGAATGCTTTTCCGCTTCCGGGGACAGGGCTATCGAACATAATATATGAGACATAACCTGGAAATTTTTCAGCTTTTTTTATATCGGAATTACTTTTGACTGTAACCGTTTTAATAACCGGTTTTACGCATTGCTTCACATACGCAAGCGATTCATCGCCGGAAAGCTGGATAAAATCAAGGTTCAATTCGCGTGCTATTTGATTAACTTTTTTAATCTTTTCATTTTGAAAAACGCCGACTTTTTTAATTTTCTTTAACTGGTCGCAAATCTTTTTGGCTTCTAAAAGGGAAATCTGCCTTTTGCTTGTTGGAACAAAATTCAGACCCATGAAATGAACGCCCAATTGTTGGCAAAATTCCGCGTCCCGTAGTGTTCTGATGCCGCATATTTTAAGTAATTTTTTTTTGCCCAAAAGTTCCATTAATTTTTCTTTTTTATTTTTACTTTCCATAATGCTTGTTCCTACCAGCACGGCATTTGCCTTGCCATAAAAATTATCAATATCCGTTCGTGACGTAATGCCGCTTTCAATGATGATCATTTTGTCATCCGGAATATGAGGCAACAATGCGTGAGCAGTGCGAAGATCTGTTGTAAACGTATGAAGATCGCGATTATTGATTCCAATAATATCGGCAGATGTTTCAAGCACTTTTTTCAGCTCAGCAAGCGTGTGAACCTCGCAAATAACGTCCATGTGAAGCGCCCGCGCTACTTTCAGAAAATGGTCCAATTGATTTTTTGTCAAAAGGCTTGCGATGAGTAAAATGGCATCAGCTCCATAATAGCGGGCTTCATAAATTTGATATTCGTCTACAATAAAATCTTTGCAAAGCAAAGGAATATTTTTTGTTGCCTTGCGGACTTTTGATAGATAATTCAGCTCTCCGCCAAAGAATTTTTTATCGCACAGAACGGAAATGGCATTTACCCCGGTGGTTTCATAAAGTTGAGCGAGTTTTGTAAGAGAAAAATTGCCTTTATGGATATTTCCTTTTGACGGAGTCCGTTTTTTAATTTCGGCAATGATGGCTATACCGTGCCCTTTAATTGCTGTTTTAAAATTTCTTGTTGCGGTGGGGAACGGGTCTTGTATGTAACGGTTCCTGCGTTTTTTTCTTTGATCAACTTCTTTTATTTTATTATCAATAATTTTCATGAGAATGCCTGGAGCGTGGGAGAGCAACTTTATCCGTTCGAATGTTTCATACGCGAGGCCGCTTTGTATCGCATGTTTTGCCATTTTATAGCCTTCTTTCAATGATTTGACTTTGCCAGCAAGTTTGAGAGCCAGGGCGCTATTAATTAGTACAAGATCAAGGTGCCGGTCTTTGCATTTGTTGTTCAAAATATCCATGGCAAGTTGAAACGGGTCGCGACCCGTCTTCGCGTCTCCTCCGGAAATTTCAGAAAAATCCGCTTTTTTCAGGCCAAAATCCTGCGGCGTAATGGTGTAGTTTTTTATTTTTCCTTTATGTAGTTCGCTAACATATGTTTTTCCAGTCAGCGTCACTTCATCAAGACCATCTTCTCCGCAAACGACATATACATGCTCTTTCCCAAGCAATCTGCAGGTCTTCGCAATGAGTTCCATCTTATCCCTGAAAGCGGTTCCTATAATCTGGCGTTTTACATTAAC
>CAZZPB010000137.1:0-2542 GCA_964655905.1 uncultured Candidatus Peribacteria bacterium | reverse complement strand
GGGCTGCGTCACGGAAGCTTCTGCATGGGTTGCTGCTGGTTGCTTATGCTTTTGTTGTTTGTGGGGGGAGTGATGAATATCGCGTGGATTATTTTTCTAACCGTCTTTGTCCTGGGCGAAAAGGTTTTTCCCTACGGCCGCCTGATTGGCCGCGTTGCGGGTGTGGCGCTTTTTGTTTGGGGCATTATAATTCTTGTTCCACACCATTAAACAGGTGTAGCTTTCCCCACCATTGCCTTCTATACAATACCCTATACAAATACTATACAATATGTTACACTTGTCTTATGTTTAAGCCGGAATACCGATTTACGCCATTTTTGATTAGCTGTCTGGAAAAGATTGCCGCTCAAAAAGTTTTTATTGAGCAGGCTGCCTCCAAATCTGCCTTGAAGCTGGACGTGGCCAGGGACAGTTTTAACCGTAGTGTCCACTCGTCCACCTGGATCGAAGGGAATCTTCTTTCGTTGGCGCAGGTGGCTGCTTTGTCCGCCAACCGGGATGTCACGGCCCAGGAACAGCAAAAGCTCGAGGTCAAAAATTGCATTAAAGCCTTACGCTGGATTTTACAAAATAAAAAAAAGGCTTTTACTCAGTCAAAGCTTTTAAAACTTCACGCGGCAATGACCCAAGGGCTTTTGCCGCAAGCACGCTGCGGGAAATACCGTACCGTGCAGAATTATATTGTTAACGCAAAAAATAAAGTGATCTTTACGCCGATCCCACCGGGCCAGGTCAGTAAAGGAATGAACAGCCTTTTTTCGTGGTTAAAAGAAAATCAAGCCGAGCACGCGATTATCCGCAGCGCTATTTTTCATCACGAGTTTGTCAGCATTCATCCATTCACCGACGGAAACGGCCGCGTCGCCCGCGCCGCGTCGCAATGGATCCTGCTCAACAACGGCTACGACCCTGCGTGGACGTTAGGGTTGGATGAATTTTTCGCCCGGGATCGTTCCAAGTATTACGATATGATCCATCAGGCGCGTGAGATGGACGGTGATTACACCTACTGGGTGGAATATATTGCTCAAGGCTTGCTGGAAGCGGCCCAGACGGTCGTCAAGCGCATTAAAGAGAGTGGGCGTAAGCATAAAAATATTTCCGCGACTCCGAAACAAAATGAACTGCTGGCTCTATTAGAGAAGCACGGGGTTTTGGGCTCAGCACAGATCTGCAAACAAATGAACATTAACCGCGCCCGTGTTAATCAGTTGATTTCTCCGTTGGTCAAAGCTGGGATTGTTATAAAGGAAGGGACAACCCGGGCGGTGAAGTACAGTTTGGCGTGAAGCTCTTGACAAACAGTAATTAAAATTGTATAATTTAGTACAATATATTGATTTATTTTATACAATTAATTGTACGTTATAATACAATAATATGGAATACAGGCTTACAAAACAGCATTTGTTGGACACAATGGCCATATGGAACCGCTTTTTAAAGAAGCGGGTACGCCTGATCGCCTGTGGAGGAACAGCGTTGACACTCTTGGATATTAAAAGTTCTACCAAAGATGTCGATTTTCTGGTCCCGGAAGAAACGGAATACCGCTATCTTATAGGAATGCTCAAGGATCTGGGGTACGTATCCAAAAGTGGCAACGGCTGGGGCAAAGACGGTGAGCCGTATATTTTTGACCTTTATCCGGGCAAACGCGTGCACACGACCGAACTTTTGGATTCACCGTTAGACAAAGGGCGGAACATCCCGTTAAAAGATTATCAGCATGTAAAGATCGGTATTTTGAATTTTTATGACCTTATCATCAGCAAGCTATTCCGTGCCGCCAGTGTCGATTTTGAAGACACGCTTATGATATTTCGCAGCCTCGCCTGCAGGGGCATTGGGATACATTTAAGAAAAAATTGAAAAAGGAAAAATGGATATGAAAGACCTGGAAAAAAAATTAAGCCAGTTAGGGTTTCAACTATTGGAGGCCGACGCTGGCAATGCGGATGTCAATAAAACCTTGGCGGAGGTGGTCAAAAGCGATAACAGCCGTTATTGGGAGGGGTTTCCTGTGCTTTTGGTTCATGCATACAAATCAGGGAATTTTGATGTTAAAAAAGTAGAAGCGTATCTTGCAAGCAAGGCCGATCAAGGAAAATGGCGGAAACTCCTGGTAATGTCTTTAGCCCTTTATAGAGCCATGAATAAGGTATTGGCCTTTGCCGAACAATTAAGAAAAACTCTTTCTTCTAAAGAATCCGAATGGTTTCGGGCATCTTGGCCTCGGATGCGCCAGGGCGAAAATTTTAAATTAGAAAATAAAGAACTCAATGGTTCACGATTGATGACCCTCTTTGATAATTATGTGCAGGAAGAGGCGTTAAAGACGCAGAAAGCCCAGGCAAAGTACGACGAGCTTTCTGTGGAATATGCCCTTTCACAATTTTTTTCGCCCAAGCAAAAAGAACTATTTAAAAAGAAATTAAATGGAGAAGCCCTGACCAAGACCGAGCGGGAATATTTTTCACGTTCGGTTAAAAAGAAAGTCCTGGCCTTGGCCAATGATGACCTGCACCTTTTGGCGCGG
>CAZZPB010000136.1:0-5890 GCA_964655905.1 uncultured Candidatus Peribacteria bacterium | reverse complement strand
TTTTTTACGCAAATCGTGATAAAATACCATCCATTTCGGGAATAATCATAATTTTGTAAACGGTTTCGTTTACGTTCCGGATAATCATCATTGAACATCCCGCCATTCTATCAATGCCACATGAAATATTTCTAAATTTTTCCTGAATTTTTGCGAAAAAGGGGGCCGGATTCAGCAAAAGTAGAGGATGTTACAATGAAATTCAAGATATTTTTACTTCAATTCAGCCTTTCGCCACTTCCACAAATTTTGCGAACACTTCCGGATTGTTGACGGCCAGTTCGGCCAGAATTTTGCGATCAACCTTTACTTTTGCCTTCAGCAGGCCATACATAAAACGGCTGTAATTTAAGCCTGATTCACGGCAGGCGGCGTTTACGCGCGTGATCCAGATGCTGCGAAGGTCGCGGCGGCGCAGTTTGCGGCCGACATAACTGTTTTGTCCCGCTTTTGTGGAAGCGTTTTTTGCCCACTTCACAATGCGGCTGCGGAGGTTGGAATAGCCCTTTGTTGATTTTAGAAGCTTTTTGTGTCGGCGATGCGATGCTACGCCGCGTTTGATACGTGTCATGGGTTAGAAATAAGGAATAAATGTAGGGACCCCGCCTTGGTGGGGGATCCGTATTAATCAGGAATAGGGGAGGAGGCGGCGAAGATTGCGCTCGGTACGGGGGAAGAGCGGGGCTCCTCCACGTTGCAGCTTTTTCTGGCGTTTTGATTTGTTGGTGAGAAGATGCTGTTTTGAGGATTTTTGGAATCGAAATTTGCCGCTTCCAGTCACTTTTATCCGCTTTTTTGTCGCGCTGTGAGATTTGAGTTTCATAAGAAAAAATTAAATTCCATATTGATTTTTTTAATGGGATTGTAGCGGGATCAAAATCATAAACATGGTATTGCCCTGTTTTTTGGGAGCGAGTTCAAGCTGTGAGATGTCTTTTAAGGCCTCTACGAACTGTAAAAGTTTTGCTCTCCCCAGTTCGGCATGCGAAGCTTCCCTTCCCTTAAACATTAAAGCCACTTTAACAATGTTCCGTTCCTCCAGAAAACCTTTTGCCTGGCGGATTTTTGTGTCAAGATCATGCTTATCAATGCTGTAACTGATGCGGATGCCCTTCATTTCCACCTGTTTCTGCATCCTTTTATGCTTTTGATCAAGTTTGCGCTGACGGTAAAGGTATTTCCCATAATCCAAAATCTTGCAAACCGGCGGAACCGCTTTTGGAGCCACCTCAACAAGATCCAGGCCGTTTTCCTCGGCCAACTTCAAGGCTTCCTCCAATGATTTTTCGCCCAACTGTTTCTCCTCCTCATCAATCAAATGAACAAAAGGAGCCCTAATTTGACGATTGATTCTAAATTGTTTACTGATATTTTAAAAAATTATGGAGATACAAATATTGCTGAAGGTTGGGTCTTGCGGGCCCCAACCGGAAGCGAACGAAGGGAAAGGGGGCGGCGCGCATGCGCCGTAATGGGGGAAAACCTTGGTTGTCCCCCAGATAAATCGCTTATGGATAATAATAAAATCACGGGGCAAAGTCAATTATCAAACTTCATGCGCCCCTCCAGGGCTCTGGAAAGGGTCATATCATCAGCATAGTCCAAATCGCCGCCCGCGGGCAAGCCGCGGGCTATGCGGGTAATACGCACGTCGGGGGATTTCAAAAGACGCACGAGATAAAGCGCCGTAGTTTCACCTTCCAGGCTTGGATTCGTTGCCAGTATAATCTCCATTTCTTTTGTCTTTTCTTTTTTTACGCGCTCAACAAGCTGGTCAATTTTAAGCTGTTCCGGCCCAATGCCGTCAACAGGCGAAAGCACGCCGTGCAAAACATGGTATGTTCCATGATAATCGGAAATTCGTTCCAGCGCCGCCACATCCAAAATTTCCTCAACAACGCAAATCTGCTGATGGTTACGATTTCTGTCTGAACAAATGCCGCACAGCTCGCTTTCCGCTATGTTCCAACATTTTTCACAAAATCGCAGGCCTTTTTTCAATTCACGAATTGCGGTTGACAGCTGATGTGATCGGCCTTCAGGGGAATATAGCAGATGCATTGTAAGCCGCTGGGCGGATTTTGGCCCGATGCCGGGCAATCTTGAGAGTTCCTCAATTAAATCCCGCACCGTTTTTGGTAAAAAAGCGCTCATTTTTTCGTGAAAGTTAAAAATTCGTTTCTTGTATTTAAATCCCGCTTAAACAGGCCGATAAGGGATGAAGTAATCACTTCACTGTTCTGTTTTTCCACGCCGCGCGCCATAATGCACAAATGCCGCGCTTCAATAATAATGCCTACGCCCTTCGGCTTCAATATGGAGTGAAGCGCCATGGCAATTTGATTGGTCAAACGTTCCTGATTTTGCAGTCTGCGCGCATAAATTTCAACCAGACGCGGCAATTTTGAAAGGCCGATGATTTTCCCATTGGGAATGTAGCCGATGTGGACCTGGCCAAAAAAAGGCAGCATGTGATGCTCACACACACTGTAAAATTCAATATTTTTCACCACGATCATCTCATCATATTTTTCATCGCCAAACACGGTTAAAACATCTTCAGGTTTTTTATTGTAGCCGGAAAAAATTTTATCATACGATGCCGCTACACGTTTTGGCGTATCACGAAGGCCCTCGCGCAGGGGATCTTCGCCGATTTCCTTTATCAGGGTTCTGATGAGTTTTTCAATATCTGCTTTTTTATCCATGGAAATTTCAGAAATAATTTAAATGGTGTTCATAACATCATGATAATACATGGGTGATCATATGATTCAAAAGGCTTGGTAGTGGGTTTGAGATTCTAAGGTGTCTTCTAATGATATGTAGTAAAAGGCGAAGACGGAAATAGCGATTAATAATAAATGGCTTATGTAAGGCAAAAATCACATATAGGCCTAAGGTTTGTGTTGTTCATTTTTGACATTTGAACTGCGGATTTTCTACACGTATTCCGCCCAATCTTTTACTTCCAGATCCTCCAATTTATATCTTTGCAAAGCCTCCACAATCAACTTGGCTGCCTGTAAATTTGTGATGAGGGGAATATTGAAATCAATCGCTTTTCGGCGTATCAAATAGCCATCCGTCACCTCTTCACGGCTGTAATTTTTTGGAATATTCACCACAAGATCAATATTTTGTGCGCTTAGCGCATCCAAAAGATTTGGCTTCAGGTTGCCGCGAATCTTGTGTAATAAAATATTTTCAACATTATTTTCACGTAAAAATTTTGACGTGCCCTCCGTGGCGAACAGCTTATAACCCATTGCGATAAATTGTTTAGCAGTAGGCAAAAAATCAGCCTTGTCCTCGATTTTTCCGATACTCAAAAGAATATTTTTTTTCGGTATCCTAAAACCGGTTGAAATCATGGCCTTCAAAAAGGCTTCATGCATGTCATTTCCAAAACAGCCAACTTCCCCTGTTGAAGCCATTTCCACCCCCAACACCGGGTCCGCTCCTTTTAATCTTGAAAAGGAAAATTGTGAAACTTTCACGCCAACATGGTCAAGGTCGAGTGTTTTATAATTCTGTCCGCGAAAATAAGCCAGATTTTTCTTTCCAAGCATGGCCCAAGTCGCGATTTGAATAAAATTATATCCTGTAACCTTTGAAGAAAAAGGAAAAGAACGGCTTGCCCTTAAATTGCATTCAATGACCTTGATTTCGTTATTTTTAGCCAAAAATTGGATGTTAAAGGGGCCAGTTATGCGCAGCTCGCGGGCTATTTTTTTTGTGATATCTTTGATGCGGCGAATCGTTTCGATGTAAACTTTTTGCGGAGGTAAAACAATCGTGGCATCGCCCGAATGCACTCCGGCATTTTCGATGTGCTCGCCAATTGCATAAATAATCACATTGCCTTTGAGCGCCACGGCGTCAATTTCAATTTCCTTGGCGCCCTGCTCAAATTTACTTACAACGACAGGTGCTTCAGGGGAAACATCAGTTGCTTTAGCAAGAAACCGCATTACAGCGTCGTCATTGTGAGCGACGCTCATGGCGGCCCCGGAAAGTACGTAAGAAGGCCGCACCAGCAGAGGATAACCTACCTCTTTCGCGAATTTTTTAACCTGATCAATTGTATGCAATTCTCTCCATCTTGGCTGATCAACGGCAATTCTGTCCATTATTTGCGAAAATTTGTGGCGGTCTTCAGCCAGGTCAATATTTTTTGCGTCAGTTCCAAAAATGTGTACGCCCGATTTCGCAAGCTTTAGAGCCAAATTATTTGAAACCTGGCCTCCCGTTGAGATGATGACGCCGCTGGGATCTTCCTTTTCACAAATATCAAGAACGCGTTCCAACGAAAGCTCATCAAAATACAGCTTGTCGCATATGTCATAATCGGTGGAAACCGTTTCAGGATTATAGTTGATCATGATTGTCTCGTAGCCGCTTTCACTTGCGGTGCGAAGAGCGTTAACGCAGCACCAGTCAAATTCAACTGAAGTGCCAATAGCATATGGCCCGGAGCCAAGAACAATGATTTTTTTGCGCGGATTTTTTCTTATTGAATTTTGATTCATGTCGTCCTGCGTGCCGTGATATGTGAGATATAGATAATTTGTTTTTGCAGGATATTCGGCGGCCATCGTATCAATCTGTTTGACCATCGGCACAATGCCCAATTTTTTGCGGTATTGCCGAATTTTATCCTCTTTTTGTTGAGTGAGTTCCGCAAGCTGCTTATCGGAAAAACCCATTTTTTTGGCTTTCTCCAATATGTTTTTTGGAAGATTTTTATTTTTTACAATTTCTCTTTCAGTTTCAACAATATTTTTTAATTTGCCTAAAAACCATGGATCAATTCCCGAAAGTTTACTGATTTTTTGGATGGACATGCCTTTTCGTAAAGCCTCCGCTATGGCAAGAATCCGCCGCGGCGTCGGCACCCGAATTTCTTTCTCAAGATTTTCCGGAATAATCTCCACTTTGCTGTTTGCCGTAAAACCGTAAAGGCCAATTTGCAGCATGCGTAAGCCTTTTTGAAGTACTTCTTCAAAGCTGCGGCCGATCGCCATAATTTCACCGACAGATTTCATTTCTGAACTGATTTCATGGGAAACCATTCGAAATTTGTCCAGATCCCACCGCGGAATTTTTAACGCCAGATAATCCAGCGCCGGTTCAAAACAGGCCGTTGTGGTCTTTGTTACGGCATTTTTTAATTCAGGGAGCGCATAACCTATGGCCAGTTTCGCCGCAATGTAGGCTAAGGGATAGCCTGTCGCCTTGCTTGCCAGCGCGGAACTCCGGCTAAGGCGTGCGTTGACTTCAATTATTCTGTAATCTTCAGAAGACGGGTCGAGTGCGAACTGAATATTACATTCTCCAATAATGCCAAAATGGCGGATTACCGCAATAGCCAGCTTGCGGAGGCGATGATATTCTTCATTGCTCAGCGTTTGGGAAGGCGCCACGACAATACTTTCCCCTGTATGAATACCCAACGGGTCAAAATTTTCCATATTGCAGACGGTAATGCAATTGTCGTACTGATCACGTACAACCTCATACTCAAGCTCTTTCCAGCCCTTCAAATTTTCTTCCACCAATACCTGTTTGCTGTACGCGAACGCCGTATCGAGCAAAATGCTCAATTCTTCTTCATGATAGGCAAAACCTGAGCCTTTTCCCCCCAGGGCAATGGCCGCGCGGACAATTACAGGGTAACCAACTTTCCGCGCAGCCTCCACAGCCGTTTTTTTGTTATTACAGGCGATGCTGCGCGGCACCTTCATGCCAATTTTCACAATTTCCCTGTTAAAAAGTTCTCTATCTTCAGTCTTTTCAATTGAATCTACAGCGGTTCCCAGCACCCTGACGTCGTATTTTTTTAGTACCCCATTTTTTTCAAGTTCCATACCGCAGTTCAGTGCTGTTT
>CAZZPB010000135.1:0-4435 GCA_964655905.1 uncultured Candidatus Peribacteria bacterium | reverse complement strand
ATAACACTTGCTGCAGTTTTAACACTTTCACTCATCAATTTAAAATCTGATGGAAGATTCACGATCAATCCCGCATCACACGTATTTATGATGGCCAGACTGGACGATAGCGGCATCTTGAAAGATTTTCTATCCAAAAATTGCCACACAAAACAGTATCTCCTGTGCGATTTTCAAAACCGCCTGCCAGCCACCCTGGAAAGTTTTATCTGGGGAAACAATATGCCCCATCGCATCTATGGCTGGGAAGCTGTGTATCCGGATTATCAAGAGATCCTCGCAAAATCTTTTGCAAATCCCGAATATTTAAAAATGTTTTTCACGAGTAGTATCTACAACATTGTCACACTTTTTTATCACCACGGACTCGACAGTTTTGGAGGTTACAATACAGATTCGCCCGAGGGTACGAGCATTATAAATTTCATAAAAAAATATACCCCGGGTGACTTCAATCAATTCACCTCTGCACATCAATATTGGTACGATTTAAAAATTATTGATAAAATTTCACTTATATATTTTCCTGTATTTCTTTTTTCTATTCTTATAATTTTTTATATTTTACGAAAATACAAAATCCGGGACGAACTGCGGTTTTTCGTTACAATTACAGCTCTGGGAGTAGCATATAACATCATTATTATGGCAACCTTCTCGGGCGTTTTTGATCGCTACAACGCCCGAATGTCATGGCTCATTCCCTTTACCGCCTTAATTCTCATCTTCTCGCTTCTCCATAATGGCTCGAAAAAAAGCGAAGAAAATCAGCGAAAATCCAATAAAAATAAAATAAAAGCTTAGCAGCGCTTTTTGCGGTATAAAAATATTTTGAAAACTGTTCACAATCCAAGTGTGTAAAACAAAAATATCAATCAAAAGCCCCGCAAGTACCAGCAGCCCTCCGAGAATTAAAAATTTCTCAAGACTTATTTTCTTAATCCAAAGCAACAAACGATCACCCTTATAATAATGATGTTGATGCGAAAAAAGCTTAATAATCAAACCCATCTGAAAAATAAAAACACCCAAAAGAGCCATCGTTAAGCCCAAAATCATAAAGTGAATATCCAAATGAACAGCCCCAAAGGTGAAAGGACCGTTCACTTGAGGAAAAATCAACAATGATCCAATCAAAAAAAGCAAAATCCCCGGATAAATAAATAAAAAATTTGGCGCATATAAAAGTATGAATTTCAGATGTCTCCATCCGTCGCGCCAAGTATTCAAATGCGCCTTCCTGCCGCGTTTATCCTTATACAAAGTGATGGGAATTTCTTTTATTTTGAGCCGTTGAATCCCCGACTTCACTATCATTTCCGAAGCAAACTCCATGCCTCCCGCCTCTAGCCCAAGACTTTCAAAAGCGTCTTTGGTTAAAGCCCGCATACCGCAATTACAATCGGAAATTCGCGTTCCAAAAAAAAGATTTAAAAGAAAAGTTAAAACAGGCGTCCCAAGATAGCGATGTAAAAAAGGCATGGCTCCTTGCTCAATTTTTCCTTTTAATCTTGTACCAATAACCAGATCATAACCTTCACGTAAATATTTTATAAAGCCATCAATCTCTTCAAAATTATAAGAGTCATCCGCATCACCCATCAACAAATACTTACTTTCCGCTGCTTTAAAACCGGCAATAAGGGTATTCCCATAGCCCTTTTGAGCACAATGGACAATAAGTGCTCCCTCTACCAAAGCGATCTCCACGGATCGATCGGTAGAACCGTTATCCACAACCATAACATCACCATCAATATGCAGTTTCGCAATTGCACGATGAGCCTTGCGAATAACAATCGCCAGCGTTTTTTCCTCATTCAGGCAAGGAATAACAATTGTAAGTTCTTTAATTTTTTCCATCAACAATAGAAAAAGTAAAATATTTATTCAAAGAAAAACTCACCAAAAAAATGAATCCGGAGGCTATAACATTCGCAATCAAATAATTTGCATCAACAAATTTTGTGAAAAAATAAGTTATGAAAAACTGTAGAAAAAGACCAAGAAATGCGATACAAAAAAACTTGAGTATTTGCATGGAACTTTTATTTTTCTTCTCAACAAAAACAAAATACTTGCTAATGAAAAAGTTCACAAAAATCGACAAAAAATAAGCAATACCGAGTGAAGTGAGATGATAAATCTGAAAAACCTCAGTCAAAAAAGTTAAGAGCAAAAAGTACACAGCAAAAGCGGACCCCCCCGAAATAAAATACTTCAAGGCCTGAAAATAGGTTTCCCCGTTTTTAACGCGCTGTCGAAGTTTTAGCATGGTTTTATACTAATCTGCCCAATGAATAAAACAAGCCCAAAAGACATCGCCAATACCACCGGAAAGGGCTAAACTATGGCCACATATGCCAGAAAACATCAAAATTTCGGTAATTATCCCATCGGCACCGGACCGCTCGTTCGAAACGGTTTTGCAAAACCTGGAAAAAGTAAAACCGCCACATGTATGTTTGGAAGTTTTTATAATCAAAGGAACCTGGCCTCCCCTCCAGCGCAACATGGGCATCAAGGCCGCAACCGGCAAATATATTTTCTTTTTCGACGACGACATTATTATTCCCGAAGGCAGCATTGAAAAAGCACTGGAAACTTTTGAAAAAAATCCAGAAGTGCAAGTTGTGGGAGGCCCAAATATAACACCATTGGAAAACTCATTTATGCAACAATGCATTGGCCACGCACACGCATCTTTTTTCACCGGACTGCAAACATCGGTACGATACTACCCTTCAAAAAATCTCAAAAAAATTAACGAAAATCACCTCACTACCTGCAATTTGGCATTCCGCAGTAAAATATTAAAAGAAAATCTTTTTAATCCGGAACTTTATGCCAACGAAGAAAACGAACTGCTGGGAAGAATTGTAAGAAAAGGAAATTTGCTGGCATATAATCCGGATTTTTTTATCTACCATCACCGTCGCAAAAATCTTTTTGCATATGTACGACAAATTTTTAAATGGGGCGAAGGAAGGACGTTGCACAGCCTAAAACAGCCGGCTCATTTCAAAATAAGCTTCTTCATACCGTTACTCTTTTTGGGCTACTGCATAAGCTTAATCTGGTTTCACCCATCGTGGTACTTCACACCTTTAAGTCTCTACATTATTTTAGCGCTATTATTTAGTGAATACACCTGCTGGATCAAAAAAAAATATTCATATCACGCAGTCCTGCCCTGGTTATTTTTCATCACCCATATAAGTTACGCGCTGGGATCGCTCTGGGGATTTTTTACAATTTTTAAGGAACTAAACCTGCCGGAAGAAAAAGATTTTTTACTGATTAAAATTGATGTAGCGTGAAACCACTGAAAATTTTACATTTCGATTTTGATGACCTGGAAAGTCCAAGAGCTGGGGGCCAAGCCGTGCGATCCTTTGAAATGAATAGACGCCTCGTAGCCATGGGTCATGAAATCACCGTAGTCACTCTTAATTATCCCGGCTCAAAACCTAAAATTAAAGAGGGTGTTCATTACGAACGTTGCGGCACCAAAAAAAATCCGCTGAATTTTATTTCCTATTTTTGGAATGTGCCTTTTATGATAAAAAAACATGATTTTGATATCGTTCTGGAAGACAATATTCCGCCAATGACATTCGGTTTAAGCCCTTTGTACACAAAAAAACCGGTTATTGCTCAAATTCAATCTTTTGGTGCAAAATTCGCCGGTCAAAAATACAAAATCCCTTTCCGGCTTGCAGAAAAAAATGCGGTGAAACTTTATAAAAATTTTATAACACTCACGCAAAGCATGAAAGAAAAAATTCACGCGCTGAATCCGCATGCGCGCATCGAAGTTATCCCAAACGGCATCAACACAATTGAACCCGTGTCATCCATCTCAAAAAATTATCTGCTCTTTCTTGGTCGAATCAGTTGGTTCACCAAAGGGCTGGATTATCTGGTAGAAACGATGGCCATCCTGCAAAAAACGGCACCGGAAATCAAACTGATCATTGCAGGAAAAGGTCCCGATGAAAAAAAACTTGCACACCTCATCAAAGAAAAAAACCTCACCAACATTGATTGCGTAGGGTATGTTACCGGCGAAGCAAAAGCAAAACTTTTACGGGAATGTCTGATGCTACTACAACCTTCAAGACACGAAACATTTGGACTGGGACTGTTGGAAGCAGGAAATTATGGCAAGCCTTCGGTCTGTTTTGATATTGAAAATATCAGAGAAAATATGGAAGCGGGAATTGGACTTATGACTCCGCCATTTGATGTTGAAAAATATGCCGCAGCAATTCTGTCGCTTATTCATGATGAAGCAAAACGAAAACAACTCGGTCTCAACGCGCACACATGGGCACAAAAACACCTATGGAACGACCTCGCAAAAAAACAGGAACACTTTTTCTATCAATGCATAAATGGATGAACATAAACGAAAAATAAGTGTCATCATGCC
>CAZZPB010000134.1:0-6236 GCA_964655905.1 uncultured Candidatus Peribacteria bacterium | reverse complement strand
CCTGTGTTAAAGGAAATTTGTCTGCCGATAAAGATTTTTTTGATCTTTTTGAGGCATTGTTCCCGGGCGGATCCATTACCGGTTGCCCCAAAAAACGCACTATGGAAATTATTGACAGTCTGGAGGATTTCAAACGCGGCGTCTACACCGGCTCCGCGGGTTTTATCGGTTTTAACGGCGATGCCGTTCTGAATATTCTTATTCGCACGATGCTGGTGAAAAATAATAAAATTTATTTCCATTCCGGCGGCGGCATTGTTGTAGATTCCGATGCAAAGAAAGAATACGCGGAGACATTGGATAAGGCGAAAGGGCTTAAGGAAGCCATTCTTTAGCAAATCCAAAATCCGAATATCGAATGACAATTTAATATTTTTTCATTATCTGTTCACGGATTTTTCATACATGGCCCGTAAAATGTTGAGAAAATATTTCTTAATTTTACGCATATGCCAAATATTGACGATTTTACTGACGATATCCGTTCTACAGATGCTGTTGTGAGAGCATTTTATGTGGGTTCTTTACCCGATCTTGAAACTATGGACGAGGATGCGGATACTTTACCCGGAGTTCCTCCATCTTTCGAGGATGGTCAGGATGATTTGCCCCTGCCGTTTGTGGAAGTGGAAGTTATTGAAATATTGGACAATCGATTCTAAATCAATAATGCCGAATTTTTTTGTTGACTTCTTTTTGCGGGGCATTATGATGGAAATGAAATTTATCCTTTAACTTCTAATTATATGAGTGGTTGTGATTTTCCTAGACGAGAATCTGTAGTTGATGGAGGTCCGAGAACACAATTTGCTTCCATTCTAGACGGTCAACCTACAACTAAGGTTGCACGACATACAGTGCCTCCCCCACCTGCAAATTTTGAAGTCAGAGATGGAGATGATGATGGTGATGGTGATGAAGCAGAAGGAGATCATAGGCCAACAGTTGTTCCTAATGGCTCTGAAGTCGCTGATAGGACTTTTCCTGGTGGGTTTGTTGCTAAAAGAGTTGACGCTGTTTTGGCCGCTGCTGGAACTGGTCTACCTCAAGACGGAAGAGTTAGGGCTCCTGGTGTTCTTGAGCCTGAAGATGGTGATATTGGGCCTCAAGACGGAAGAAAGGCTGCTGAAGCTGGTAAACCACCTGGGCCTATTCTATTATCGAACAAACTTTAGTCGCTTTGGCCAATGTTGAGAGAAGTGGATTTAGTGTCGTGAGACAATGATCATGAATATATAAAAAAGTGTTAAGTTCGGCTTAGTTTTGTTTTTATGATTGTCTTTTTGAACGGACGGTTAGAAAAATGTGCTACAATGTTGACATGAATAGTATTTCTTCTTTACCGTTCCCAATTCTTATCACCACTGAAGGAAAGTGGTTTGTGGCTGAATGTCCCGTTTTGCATATTGCGACGCAGGGTAAAACTGAAAAAGAAGCAAAGGAAAATATGCAGGATTTGATTGCGGAGTATCTGAAAGATCCTGATACTTCAAAGGAATATTTGAAAGAAATGGCTTCAATATCATTGGGTTATGTTTCTGTATCTGTGCCAAAAAGATTCCTCCATGGCAAAGCTTAAACGATTATCTCAGCAGAAAATTATCCGCATTTTGGAAAGTAATGGATTTTATAAAGTCAGAGCAGGGAAACATATTACATTTAAAAGGAAAACTTTAGATGGGAAGGTTCTGACAACCTGGATTCCACATCATCGTGAAGTTACAGTTTTTGTTATCCAATATATTATAAAACAGACTGGAAAACCTCGGGAGGAATTTGAAAGTTAAAACTAAAATATTATGTTTTTATTCAAGTATCCATTTTTTTATGATTGTCTTTTTGAACGGACGGTTCTTGGAGCATGGGCAAGCAAAAATTTCCGTATTTGACCATGGTTTTTTGTATGGTGACGGCGTGTATGAAACACTGCGCACATACAATGGTGAAATTTGGCAACTGGATGAGCATTTGCGCCGTTTGCAACATTCGGCAAAATTGCTTGGGCTGAAAATGCCGTGGCCTTTGGCGCGTGTCGGGCAATGGATAAAAAAAACAGTTTTGCTCAATCATTTCAAAGAGTCGCGCATTCGCGTTACTTTGACGCGAGGTATCAATAATTTTGATTTTTTGTCATGTGAAAAACCAACACTGTGTATTCAAGTGCAAAAGCTCATACCGGAGCCTCAAACCCTTTATAATAAAGGGGTCAAAGTCATCACAATAAAACAGGAACGCGTCTTGCCTCAGGCCAAAACCATAAATTTGCTGCCGATGATTTTGGGACAGCGGATGATGCGTAAAAACAAAGCCTATGAAGCCATCTTCGTTGATGCAAAGGGTTTTGTCCGCGAAGGCGCCGTGACAAACGTTTTTATGGTGAAAAATGATGTTGTAATGACGCCAAAAAATAATATTTTATCCGGCATAACCAGGCAATTTATACTGAAACTTGCAGGCAATATTGGTTTTAAGATCAAAGAAATTGATTTCCATGTAAACCGTTTGTATCAGGCTGATGAAGTTTTTATTACAAACGCGTTGAAGGGGATTATCCCTGTTGTAAGGATAGATGAACAAATGATTATGAACGGAAAACCGGGAAGTGTAACTCAAGAAATCATGAAACAGCAAAGTATTTATATTTACAAAAATCTTACTAAAAAATTTATTCCCGGAAACGTATTGAATGCCATACGTGATAATAATGGACGTGGTATTGCAATTGATAAGCTTATTAATGCTATTTGAGTATGCCAAATAGCTATGTTTATTGATTTATAAATATTTATAATGAAATCATTGCTTTTATATAATCAAAAACCTATGGTCATGGGCATTTTAAACGTTACGCCTGACTCTTTTTCTGATGGCGGAAAGTATCTGCAGGCGGAGAAGGCAGTTAAACATGCCATGCGGATGATAAAAGAGGGTGCGGATATTGTTGATATTGGAGGGCAGTCAACGGGGCCGGGTTCAAAAAATGTTTCTGTTGGTGAGGAGTTGAAGCGCGTTTTGCCGGTTTTAAAAAAGCTGCGTTCAAAAACAAAAATTTTAATTTCCGTGGATACCTGGAGGGCCGAGGTGGCCGATAAGGCTTTGGAATGCGGCGCAGACATGATTAATGACGTGACCGCGCTGCGGGGGGATAAAAAAATGGCTTCCGTACTGGCAAAGTATGGCAAGCCGGTTATTCTAATGTATTCGAAAGATAAAACGGCGCGCACAAGTATGAGAAATGTCCATTACGACGATGTGGTAAAAACCGTGAAGGATTTTCTGAAAAAACAAATTGCAGTTGCCGCGCGCGCCGGTATTGAACGAAAAAATTTGATTTTAGACCCCGGCATGGGCGCTTTTGTGAGTTCCGAAGCGAAATATAGTTTGCAGATTCTAGCGCGATTAAAAGAATTTCAAACGTTTGGATTGCCGATTTTAGTCGGCGCTTCACGAAAATCTTTTATTGGGCAAACGCTTAATTTGCCCTTATCTGAGCGTTTGGAGGGCAGTCTTGCGTGTGCCGCGGTGGCCGCTCTTCACGGCGCTTCCATTTTGCGCGCGCATGATGTAAAACAAACTCGAAGAATTGTTGATATGATTTATGCCGTCAAAAATGCTTATTAGCCGTGAATTTACCTTTGATGCTGCGCATTTCCTGACTGACTACAATGGGAAGTGCGAGCGTCTGCATGGCCATACCTACAGGCTGCGCGTAACCTTTGAGGGAAAAGTTCAAAGTAACGGTCTGGTAATTGATTTTGTTCTTATAAAACAAATAATAAAAAAGCGGATTTTAGATAAACTTGATCATTTTTTGCTGAATGATATTATTAAAAATCCTTCAGCCGAGCGTGTAATTATTTGGATTTGGAAGGAAATAAATAAAGCCGATTTTGATAAATCCGTGCGTCTGCGTGAATTGCGCTTGTGGGAGACGCCCAACGTTTTTGTCACCTATTGCGGAGAATAATGGCTCACAACAAAATAAATTATATGAAAAAGCTTTTTATTGGACTCGGCTCAAACCTTGGCGACCGCGGAAAAAATTTGCAGGACGCGCTTGTTTTACTGGAAAAGTGGGGCATAAAAGTGGTGCGCAGTTCATCCATTTATGAGACTGAACCAATTGGTTATAAAAACCAGCCTGATTTTTATAATATGGTTGTGGAGGCTGAAACGGCATCCACACCGGAAGAAACATTAAATATTTTACATACTGTTGAAAGAGCGTTGGGGCGTATCCGTGATAAAAATATTTTGCCATCGGGACCCCGGCCCAGAACTATTGATCTGGATCTGCTTTTTTTCAATGATCAAATTATAAATAAAGAAGGGTTGAGCGTTCCACATCCGCGAATTCATGAAAGACGATTTGTGCTCATTCCAATGGTGGAAATCGCGCCAGACTTTTTTCATCCTCTCCTCAAAAAAAAAATGCGGAAATTATTGCAGGAATGCAAAGATAATACTAACGTAAGGGACGGTTTAAAACCGCTCCCTGCCTAAAAGATCTCTTAAAATATATTTTTTTATGCAATCTTTTCGCGATCATATCAAATTTCTTCAAGAAAAGGCCCTTCAAATGCGCACGCAGACTTTAAAAATTATTAACCATGCGCAAATTGGCTCTACAGGCAGCGCCATTTCTGCTTTGGATATTTTAGTGGCTCTTTATTATGGAAAACTTTATGACCGTCCATTGATGACATATGATATTAAGAAACCAGGATGGGAAGAACAGGACTATTTTGTTTTGTCGAAGGGACATGCCTGCCCTGCATGGTACGCCATTTTGGCTGATCTTGGATTTTTTGATGAAAATGAATTGGAGCATTTTTCCCGCATTGGCAGCCTTCTTCAAAATCATCCGGTCAAAAAAATTCCCGGAGTTATTATTGGCGCCGGGTCTGCCGGACACGGCTTTTCTGGAGCCATGGGGCTTGCCATGGCCCTAAAACTGGATCATCAGAAAAATCATGTTTTTTGTTTGCTTGGCGATGGAGAGCTGCAGGCAGGCCAGGTTTGGGAAACGGCCACGTCCGCGGCTCATTATAAACTGGATAATTTTATTGCCATCATTGATGATAATGGCTTACAGGGCGACACTTTGACGCGCGGAGTCATGAATGTTGATTCCGTGACGGACAAATTTGAAGCTTTTGGATGGAAAACGATTCCAGTGCGTAACGGCCATGATTTTGAGGAACTGCTAAGCGCTTTGGAGAGGGCGCTGGAAGTGCAAAGGCGTCCTGTGGTGTTGATCGCCAGCACGGTGTCGGGTAAAGGGGTTGATTTGATTGAGAACAAGCCATTTTATCATAATGTGGCGTTGAGTGACCAGGAGCTGGCGGCGGCTTTAGATCAATTAACAATTAACAATTAATAATGAAAGTTTTTTTGGGAAGTTTATTAACTTTATTTTTTTTGGGAGGTTGTACCTTTGGTAAACCGGTTTTAACTTTGCAGTTGCCGAATGGTCAAATAAAAAATTTCTTTGTAGAAACAGTGTCCACGCCTGCAGAAAGAGCCAAAGGCCTTATGTACCGGCAAAATCTTGCCGAAAATGAAGGCATGTTTTTTGTTTTTGAAAAACCTGAAATGCTTTCTTTTTGGATGAAAAATACGCTGCTGCCTTTGGACATGATTTTTATTGATTCGAATAAAAAAATTATTAACATCAAAAAAATGGCTTTGCCGTGCGCAAAAGACCCATGTCCACTTTTTTCATCCACTGAGCCGGCGCAATATGTTCTTGAAATTGGCGGAGGACTTTGCGATAAATTTGGAATCACGGAAGGGGCGAAATTATTGAACCGGCTCTAATTTCTTCAATGGCCTTATTTTTTATAAACCTCTTTTCTGTGCCTTACACAGTAAAGGTAAATATTGTTTTTTATCACATCAAAACGTATACGGAAATCACCTATTCTTGTTCTGAATATACCAACATCGGTGTTTTTAAGTTTTTTTGTATTAAAAAAAGGATTATTGCGCATTTTTTCCAGAATAACTAAAACCTTACTTTGCGTTATTGAATCCAGATCGGCAAAATCTTTTTCAAAAAGTTTTGATGTTTTCAGAATATAGAGCATTAATTTGCCTCTTTAACGATTGTTTTTCTGTGAATTTTGTAAAGATTTTCAAATGAACCGTGTTGCCCATTTTTTATTTGCTTCTGTGCCTGCCGGATTTTTTTCTGAAATTTTTGATCTTTCAATTCCAGAAAATCTTCATACTCA
>CAZZPB010000133.1:0-6541 GCA_964655905.1 uncultured Candidatus Peribacteria bacterium | reverse complement strand
TTTGTAGGGAACAAAAATTTTTGTTCCCTACAAAACCATTCTTTTGTCATTAAAACGAACTCATGAGGTGGAGATGGATGTGAAATACTTCCTGTCCGGCTTCTTTGCCGGTGCTGATCAGTAAACGATAGGCATCAAGTTGAAATTGTTTTGCGATGTCCGAAGCCACTTTAAGAAGATGGCCAAGCATTGGTTCATCCTCCAAAGAAACATCTTTCATTGTAGCGATATGTTTTTTTGGAACGATCAACAAATGGGTTTTTGTTCTGGGATGGATATCATGAAAAACGACACAGTACTCATCCTCATGCTCCTGCTTTGAAGGAATTTCTTTTGAAACGATCTTGCAAAATACACAATCAGGCATGAACTTTTTTATTTTCATCCAGTTGATAAACCGCCCGTCCCACACGGACAAACTGTCGGTTCTTCTGGAGATTTAAAGAAATAGTCCCTTTTTTAACCTGGCGCTGTTTTAAAACACCCTGAATTATTTCCTGTTTTGTCAAAGGGTTCTTTTTCCGCAACAGATCCTCAATAACATCGGCAACCGTGCCTTTTTTGTAGCCCCATTCTTTCAGGGCGTAAAGGCCTCTTCCAACCAAAACAAATTGTTCATAACGGATAAGTTCATTGTGGACGGCCTGCGTAGTGACGACTTTTTTATCAAAACCAGTTTCTGCAATTTTGTTTGCAATATCAACAAAATGCAGAGGATTGCCAATTTTTTTGAGAACAATATAGGCTTTGTCGCGTATACTGCGCGGATTGATGTGCCTCCAAATCAACAGACCGAATCCGCCTTCTTTGAGTTTTTTTACGCGCTTATCAACTTCGATCGTGAACAAAACCATTTCCGGAGAATATTTTTTACCTTTATGGCTCATTTCCGCCATGATCAGCTCCGCCAGTTTGCTGTCTTCAATGACATCTCCTTTCTTTTGAAGAACAGACGTTCCTGTTTCCACAACATTTTTTATATCCTCAATGGAAATATTTTGAAAACGCCAAAATGGTTTGAAAATATTCGTTTTATCGCTTTTAATTATTTCAGGATTGATGTTCAGAGCCAACTTAATTATGGAGGCATCGATTTCCTGAGTACTGCTTATATTATTCAGAATTTCCGCTGTCAGCTTTTCTTCCAAAAGAACGCCGCCGGTTTTCATAAGAATTTCATGCGCCAGTTTATTGATAATGCTCAACTTGGTATTAATCGCCGTGCGACGCAGTTTTCCAAGAGCAATTTTTTCTATTTGGCGAATGCGTTCCCTGGTCACTGAAAAAAATTGTCCAATTTTCTCAAGAGTCTGTTTCGGCTTGTTATCCAAACTAAAACGTTTAATGATCACATCTTTTTCTTTGGAGGTGAGTACAAGAAACATGTCCTCGATTATTTCCGTGAGGTTGAGTTTACTAACTGGTCTGGAAGAAGCAAGCGTGCCTTGAGACTGGGAAAATGTTTGTGTGTCCATAAAATGTTAGGGTAATATAATCGTGACGCGAACAGAGATTAGGATGAAAAAATCAGCGTGTCAAGAAGGAAGTTTTATTGATTTGTAAACATATATTTTGAATCTCTTTTTGTGAGGATCGGAATTATGCACCAAGTCTTTGAGATTGTCAATAGCAAGTTTGGCAACGCAAAACTTAGGCCTATATGTGGTTTTCACTTGTCTATAAGCCGTTTATTCCTAAATTTTTCTGTCTTCGCCTTTATGACATTCATTAGAAGACAACCTTCGAATCTCATACCTACTACCAAGCCTTTTAATCGTACGACCTCCCATATATTATCATTGCATTATGAACTTTTTTTAAATTATTTCTTAATTATTGCAAACTATTTATTCTATGATCTAAAGCCGGGGTGGTGAAATGGCAGACACGCTAGCCTTAGGAGCTAGTGCCCACAAGGCGTGGAGGTTCGACTCCTCTCCCCGGCAAATTCCCTTTAATTTATAAATCCTAAAAGTTTCTCTATGTTTTAGGCCCTTCGTTCATCTCCACGTTCATATCTTGTTCTGGGGGCAACCTACGGTTTCCCCCAGGTATCCCCGCTTTCGCGGGGGCCCCCTTCCCCTTCGTAGTCTCCGAACGGGAACCCGCGAGACCCATTCGTCGCCTTAATTTATAAATCCTAAAAGTTTCTCTATTTTTATGTCCTTCGTTCATCTCCACGTTCATTCTCACTATAGTCTTCTGGATGGCTTTGGGACGCCAAAAAACTTTGTGCGGCGCGCCAAAGAGCTTGGTATGCCGGCAATAGCGCTTACCGACCATGGAAATCTGTATGGCGCTATTGAATTTTATAAGGCGGCGAAAGCTGAAGGAATAAAGCCGATTATTGGCTGCGAAGTGTATGTCGCGCCGGGATCGCGTTTTGACCGCACACCTGGAACGGAAAATAAGCCTTTTCACCTTATTTTGCTGGCGGCGACCAATGAGGGCTATCAAAATCTTGTCGAGCTGGTTACAAAAGCCAATCTCGAAGGATTTTATTATAAGCCGCGCATGGACTACGGCCTGATGAAGGCTCACAGCAAAGGGCTAATTGCTCTGAGTGGATGTCTGGCGGGTGAAATGGCTCAGTCTATATTGCAAAATGAGGAAACCGAACAAATTAACGCGATTCGCCGGTATCAGGAAATTTTTGGGAAAGAAAATTTTTATCTGGAATTGCAGCATCATCCGCTTCTGGATGAGCAAAAAACTGTCAATGAACGCCTGATTGAACTTGCCGCCATTACCGGCGCACCACTTGTGGCAACGCAGGATTCCCATTACATAGACAAAAATGACGCTCTGGCGCAAGATATTTTGCTTTGCATTCAGACCCAGACGACTTTAGATGATCAAAACCGGTTGAAATTTCAGGGAGATTTTTCTCTTTTGAGCAGTGAAGAAATGCAGGATTACTTTCGAAACGTGCCGGAAGCAATCGAAAACACGATAAAAATTGCGGAACGCTGTCATGTTGAAATCGAATTTGGAAAAAATTTGATTCCTTCATTTGCCCTTCCAGGAAACGAAACACCCCAGTCATATCTTAAACAATTGTGCGAAGATGGCATGCAAAAAAAATATGGCATTCCCTCCCCACCGCCTGTTGCAAAACAATTGGCTTATGAACTTGATGTTGTGCACAATATGGGTTTTGAAGATTATCTTTTGATTGTGCATGATCTGGTGAAATTTGCCAAGGATGCCGGCATCACCGTAGGGCCCGGGCGGGGTTCGGCCGCCGGTTCCGTCATCACGTACTGCCTGGATATTACCCAGCTTGATCCTCTCAAATACGGGCTTATTTTTGAACGTTTTTTGAATCCGGAACGCGTCAGCATGCCGGATATTGATATTGATTTTGCCGATACCCGCCGCAATGAAGTTTTGGAGTATGTGACAAACAAATACGGACGTGATTGCGTAGCACAAATTATAACTTTTGGAACAATGGCGGCGAAAGCGGCTGTGCGTGATGTTGGCCGCGCGATGGGAATTCCTTACGCGGAAGTTGATCGCATCGCCAAGCTGGTTCCGCCTCCTGTACAGGGGCGCTATACCCCATTGGCTATTCTCATTGAAAATAACACTGAATTGAAATTGGTTTACCAGAATGAACCGCGCGCAAAAGCCCTGCTGGATAACGCCGTTAAGCTTGAGGGTTCCGTGCGGCACGCGGGCACGCATGCTTCCGCGGTAGTGATGTCCCAGCAGCCGCTTGTTCGTTATACTCCGCTGCAGCGCTCCATAGGCGGCGGAAATGAAATCATCACTCAATATTCCATGAAGCCGCTGGATGAAATTGGTCTTTTAAAAATAGATTTTTTAGGTCTTAAAAATTTGACGATCATTGAAAAAACGCTTCAGCTGATCAAAACACTCCACAATGAAGAACTTGATCTGGAACACATTGACATGGATGACATCCCGACATTTCAGCTTCTCCAAAAAGGTGATACCACGGGGATTTTCCAACTGGAATCACCGGGGATGAGACGCTACATCAAAGAATTAAAACCAACACGTTTTGAGCATATTGTAGCCATGATTTCCCTCTACCGCCCGGGACCGATGCCATGGATACCGCAATACATCAAAGGCAAACACCATCCTGAATCTGTCCGGTATTTACATCCCTCATTTGAAAAAATTCTGAATGAAACCAACGGAGTAGCGATTTATCAGGAACAAATTTTGGAAATTGCGCGGGAATTTGCGGGATTTAGTCTTGGGGAAGCGGATATTTTGCGTAAAGCGGTGGGTAAAAAAAATCCCGTCCTCCTCAAAGAACAAAAAGAAAAATTCGTCAAAGGCGCCCTGTCAAAGCATCACCAGGAACAATTTGCAATGGAGGTCTGGGAAAAAGTTATTGAACCATTTGCGGCATATGGCTTTAATAAAGCTCACGCGGCCTGTTACGGGCTGATTTCACTGCGAACAGGGTATTTAAAAGCCCATTACCCTGCGGAATTTATGGCCGCGCTGATGTCCTCGGATCATGGCAATACAGACCGGATTATTCTGGAAATCAATGAATGCGCCGACATGGGAATTTCGGTTTTGCCTCCATCCATCAATGAATCTTTTGCCAATTTTACCGTTGTGGACAACAAAACAATTCGTTTTGGCCTGAAGGCCATTAAAGGGCTTGGCGAAAGCACCGTTGATGAGTTTTTGGAAACGCGAAAAAAGGGCATATTTGTCTCATTGGAGGATTTTTTGAAACGAATGCCGGCGAAACTTCTCAATAAAAAAACAATCGAAGCTTTGGCTTATTCCGGCGCGCTTGACGATTTTGGCGACCGCAAAGCGCTGGCAGAAAGCTATGAGGAATTATCAAAGTTCGCAAAATACGCCCAGGAAGGCTCCCAGCAGGGGCAAACTGACATTTTTGGCGTTTTAAATGTTTTGAACGGGCGTGCGGAAGACCAGTTTAGTTTTTTTCAATTAAAAAAAATTGCATGTCTTTCTCTGATGGAAAAATTGTCTCTGGAAAAACAATATTTGGGGCTTTATGTTTCCGGACATCCTCTGGCCGGACTCCAAAAATATCTGGAAAAAAAGATCAATTTGATTGAAACCCTTGGGAAAAAACATATTGGCAAGATGATAAAAATCGGCGGCCTGATAACAAAAATGAAAAAAGTATTTACAAAAAGCGGGGCATACATGGTATACGCTGAACTTGAGGACCCCACGGGCCGCCTTGAGGTTGTTTTCTTTCCAAGAGTTTACAGTCAATACCAATCAATACTGGACACAAATCAGCTTTTAATCATACAGGGCAAACTGGACGTGCGGCGCGATGTTTTTCAATTTTCCTGTGAGAGCGTAATGCCCGTTTCGCTTGATAGCATGATCAAAAATGCCAAAGCGGAAGGGGTTTATGATGAAAATGAAAAAGTTACACATAAGCAGAAAATTTTGGAACCTGAAGCGGCCATTTTTGACCCTATGGAAGAGCAGACTGAATTTCCGGGAGAAGCGTATAAACATGAAATTTCCGGGACACAGGACGCAGCAGCCGCGTGGAAAGAAAATCCGTATATTATTGAACTTTCCTCGACTGTTGATATGGAAAAGATGGAAGCTTTAAAAAAACTTTTGCTGGCGCACCGCGGCGAAAGGCGCGTGGAAATTCACATTAAAAATAAACAGGTGGTTAAGCGTATAAAAATGCCGTTTTGCATAACGGTCAATACAGAACTTGAAGGTGACTTGCCAAAAATTTTGGCGTGATGGCAAAGTTTTCTTGTGGCATAATGGGTTAGTCATTATTTTTCTTAAAAATGCTTAGAACACATACCTGCAACGAATTGGGGCTTAAAGACATCGGGAAAGACGTTACTTTGTGCGGCTGGGTTCATCGCCGCCGCGACCACGGCGGGATTATTTTTATTGATCTTCGCGACCGCTACGGCCTCACGCAGGTTGTTGCCGATCCTACGGTGTCTGAAGAAATTCATAAGCTGACGGATGCCGCGCGTCCGGAATATGTCGTGCGTGTAACAGGCGTAGTGCGTAAACGCCCCGACGGCATGGTGAACACAAAAATGGCCACGGGTGAAATTGAAATTCTCATAAAGAATTTTGAAATTCTGAATAAGGCCCTGACGCCGCCGTTTGAGATTGATCAGGAGCACGATATCCATGAAGATTTGCGGCTGAAATACCGCTATCTTGACCTACGGCGCGAGCGCATGAAAAACAATGTCATCATGCGCCATAAAGTGATTAAAATGATTCGCGATTTTATGGACAATAAGAGCTTTCTGGAGATTGAAACGCCGATTTTGATCAAGGGCACTCCTGAAGGCAGCCGGGAATACGTTGTTCCATCCCGTCTGTATCCGGGAAAGTTTTTTGTGCTGCCCCAGTCGCCGCAGCAATTAAAGCAGCTTTTGATGGTGGCCGGCATGGACCGCTATTTTCAAATTGCCCGATGTTTCAGGGATGAGGATCAGCGCGGCGACCGCCAGCCCGAATTTACGCAACTGGACGTGGAAATGTCGTTTATTGAAATGGAGGATATTTTGGA
>CAZZPB010000132.1:0-10115 GCA_964655905.1 uncultured Candidatus Peribacteria bacterium | reverse complement strand
TTGTGGAATTTGAAGATGCCATGCGAATTGATTATAACAGTTTTTTAAAAGCCACAACTATCTTTTTTGTATTTACGACAGAGTGAAAAGCAAACCTACGAAGTAACCGGCCAGCGCGGAGACCATGCCAATCACCGTCATTTCAAGACCGCTTTTTCCCCAATTACCAATAGTTAATTTCGCCTTCATGGCGCCAACGACAAAAAGCGCCGCCGCGGAAATAAGCACAGAGGTAATTATTCCATCGCGAACGGAAAGAAAAAAATACGGCAACAACGGAATCAACGAACCAATGATGGTTGAAAAACCAACTATAAAAGCTGCCGTATAGGGCCGTTTTGAAGAAATTGGAGAAAGTTGCAATTCGTCACTCATCATTGTCTCAAGCCAGACTTTTTCGTCGGAAGTGATAACTTTAACAATCTCTTCAAGCAAATGACCTTTAAAACCTTTCCTTCTGTAAATTTCACGGATTTCTTCTCTCTCCAGTTCAGGCACTTCCTTAATTTCACGTTTTTCACGGGCCAATTCGCTAAAATAAAAATCGCGTTCAGCAGCATTTGAAGTATAAGCGACCGCCGCCATAGAAATGGATTCGGCAATGGCCGCGGCCAGTCCGGCAGCCAAAACAATACGTTTGTCACCCGACGCCGCGGCAACACCCAAAATAACGCCGAGCACGTTAACCAGGCCGTCCTGGCCGCCCAGAATGATATCGCTCATTCGATGGGCTTTATGGTTTTCACCAACAAATGGTAAATGGTTGTGATTTTTCAATGCAGTTTTTGGCATATCATATTTTTATTGAAATTATACAGACGCCAACGCATCTACTTTCGCTGCCATAATAAAATCATTTACTGACAAGCCGCCAATGGCATGAGTGCTCAACTGCAAACGAACTTTATTGTAAAAAACGTGCAGATCGGGATGATGGCGCTCATTTTCAGCAAGATCCGCGATTTTATTTACAAAAATCATCGCCTCCTTAAAATTCTTAAATTTGAACTCCCTCTCGATGGATTTCTGGTGCAGCGACCACAAAGGCACCTCAGTATGATACTTTTGTGCTTCACCTTTGAGCAAAGGCTGTGTTCCACCTTCACATGGGACGCAATGATTATTTATAAGAGTCATATTTGGAAATATAAGAAATATTGATATAGCGAATTATAGAATGATCAATAACCAATGATCAAATTCCAAACAAATTCAAATTTCAAAGCACAAAATTTAAAACATTGTTTTGGATTTGATATTTCGGTCATTTGATATTGTTTGTAATTTGGCGTGAAGGCATGTCAAGATCTGCCCCTACGATCATTGGTAATTATACATATCTGCAAAAAAAACCCTAGTATTGAAAATTAAAAAATGATACAATGATATGACAAATAAACAAAACCAGCCCATGGAAAACAAAAAAAATCTCAAAAAATTATTTTATCAGGGCTTAATTGTGGCGCTTGCGATAGCGTCGATGTTTATATTTCAATATCAGAATTTCGCGCAAAAGGATTTGAAAACAGACATATTTGACGTAAATTCACCTATGGTCATGGCTGACCCACCTGATAATAGTACGCTTCCAGGTAATTTTAGTACATTTGCCGTAAAACTCAAAAATTATGTAAATCTGTCCACTCTAAACGCGGTTAATTTCAAACTCACGGATAAAAATGGCCAGTATGTGGAAAGCTCTATATGGTTTGAACACATGTCGAAAACGATTTATTTGCAACCATGGAATATTCTGCCAACTCCAGAATCAACAAATGCTTTTAATCTTAATTTAAGCGCTGATCTGAAAGATATTTATGGAAATAGTATAGGGCCCGCGACCATTAGATATGTTGTAAAAAATGCGCCTGATAATACTCCTCCCGTTGTACTTTGGACCAGTCCCGGAAATGGTGACAGCAGTGTCAATCCAAATTCCAGAGGATATATTCTTGTTGGCTTTAATAAAGCCATGAATCCTGATTTAGACAGGACTGGAACATGGACATCCACTGCCACGCTGCCCCCATATCCGTTAACAAGTTATGAACCGGACATACATGCCATGCGTATTGATTTTTTTGATCCGCTTCCGCCAAATACAGTTATTCCAATTACTTTACAGTCAAATCTAATAAAAGATGCCAGCGGTAACGCAATGCAGCAGAATTACACATTTACCTTTACCACCGGGCCTTATGATGCCCCGGCGAACTTGACAGCCGGAATTGATTTTAAAAAAAGCGGATTTGAAGTTTTCTTCAATAAGCCGATACAAAAGGAGACGGCTATTAACCCAACTATGTACACACTGGTTTGCGATGCCAATCAAATCAATATATCCAATGCATCATTTGATTATTTGATAAAAGAAAAGAAACTGTTAGTTGGCAATCTCAATTTAGCTGAGAACAGCAGATGCGCTGTAACTTTTAGCGCAGATTTTTGGAGTCTTGATGGATATGGCTTTGATCCTGACGCACGCACGGTCACTGGGAACCAAACACGTATTGCAACCGCAGGCAAAGACTACTACAACAGACGCGCCACGGAAGCATCATGGTTTCGCTGGAAATCATGTACATCCTGCAAGGGCATCATAGACAATGACGCAAAGTTTTTCTATCCAACAGAGGCCGTTCCAATGAGCAAGATGGCCGGTGATATAACAAGCTATACATTCAGCTTAATGCTCTCAAAGGCCCATCGCAACGGTGATATCATAAAACTCACCCTGCCCGGATTTGATGTACATAGCGCGACAATACCGTCCGTTCCAATAAATAAAAATATTACCACTGGCAATACAAAAGTCGTAACTTTTTCAAACATCAAAAATAATCCTGATACAGGTACAATAGAATTGACGCTCAATATAGCAAATGGCGTCACCATTGGAGAAAATGGAGCATATTTAAAATTCATGATTGCCAATATTGGTAACCCTTTGATTGCTTCTGACAGCTATGCGGGCCAATGGAAAAGCGCGAGCAGCCAGGGAGGATTCACGATAGAAGGTCCGCATCTTTTCAGCCCAATAACAGTTCAAAAAAAAGGCAATGGTCAAATTACGGTAAGAGTTTTGAATGAAGACACAGGTGCGGGAATCAATGGCATCCCGCTGGTCTTTAAGGGGGCTGCCATCGGCGCCAAAAAATTTGTGACCGATTCAACGGGCGCCGTAATTTTCACCAATATTGCCGTTCCTGAAGACATCACAAAATCAAACTATGTCAGGGTTTATCTTGACGAAGGCCAAATCCCTGCCAATTTTTCCCCCCAGTCGGCAAAAAGCCTGAGTTTTAATTTGAATGCCTCTACTCCGGCAGCAACAGGCAATCTTCTTCTTAAAGCCGCTTCAACACTACAGATAAGAGGAACAATAACTCATCCGGGAAGTCTTGGAGGAACACAGGTTCATGTCTGGACTGGTGGAAGCGCGTCAATCAAAAAAACACTTACTTTAAGCGGCTCCGGCGCTACAAATTTTACAATTTATCCTCCAAAGGAAGGCGATTATCAGGTAGGAATAAGTAATTTTGTAGATTTTAACGGTGAAGGACGTGAAAGAACCAACATGATTACGCCCGTGCCAATCAGTCTTTTTGTCACGTCAGCAACTTCGCCGGTCAATGTAAATTTCAGTCTTCTTCAGGCAACACAATCTATTACGGGGATTTTGCAAAACAATGAAGGAAAGCCAATACCAAACGGACGCATTTCAATAACTTCCGAACATGAAAATAATAATGTCTGGCTAAGTGATACAACCATTACCAATACCGACGGGACGTATTCAATTGGCGCCATACCTGGAAATTTTGTAATGGAAGCCTACAGACAGGGCTTCTCCTACAGAACAAAAAAAGCCGTTACAGTAAAAACAAACGATACAATAATAACGATGGATTTTGTTTTGAAAGAACCAACAATAGCTGTCGGAGGAATGGTAAAAGACATGAATGGTTTGGGCATAAAAGATGCCAATGTGAGCTGTATCAACGCAAAAGGTGACACCAGTGATGCCCAGACAGATCAGCAGGGCCAATATAATCTCTACGTTGACAGCGGCGAATCGAGCTGCAGGGCACTCACAGCGGCAAAAGGATACGTAGATGCGATAAAAAAACGCTCTATTACAGGACCGGTCACTAATTTTGATTTTTCAGAAGATGGCGCTGTTCAGTTTAGCGCCATTGTCGGAAAATTGCTTATAACAGAGAATCAACCGGCAAATAATGTTCTTGTAACAGCAATCAAATACAATTCTCAAAAAATTATAGGTCAGGAATATTCCACTCGAACAGAGTTGGATGGTAAATTCAACCTGAGAGTGGCAACAAACAACCCCGGAGAAACATATAAAGTTATATACATCAATGAAAGCGGCATTTCGGAAGCTGCAAATAAAGTTACTGTAGGGCCAAATATTACCGACCTTGGCGCTATAGTGTATCCAAGACAAAATATCGTTACTTTTTCAGCCGCAAATATTCCAGCAAGTGTCAATGAGCTTACTTTGAATTTATACAGCGCTAACACGCAATCCGTGAATTTTGGCGTCATAGGAGTTTTTAACGGCAGAGCTTCAGAGAAAGTAAAGCTTCCAAATGGCAATTACAGACTGGAAGCCATTATCCAGGGCCTTGGTAAAAAAATATTGGAGTTCAGTCTTACCGGCGGCGACACAAGCATAAATATTGATTTTGCGGATACTGTCCTTACAACGCTTACTGTTCAGGTAAATGACAGCATTGCAAAAACGCCGCTCGAGGATGTTTTTGTCGAAGCTGTTGGTAACAATAATGGCCTTTTTGCATCGGCCAAAACAAACACAAATGGGCAGGCTACTTTGCAGATCGCGCCCGGAACATACACAATACGGGCTTCAAAAAAAGACTTTTTGCCTGTAAATAGCCCAACAAAAGCGGATAAAACACAATATACCCTTGAACTGACGGCCGCGGCAGCAAGCATTACCGGTACAGTAAAAGACACTAATAACAACGCTGTCGTAAATGCTGTCGTAAATGCGGCCGCTGTAGACAAATCCGCCACTGTTAATGAAACAACTGACCAGTCGGGAAATTTCAACCTAAAAGTTGCTCCCAATACAATCTGGAATATCATGGCAACAACAACAGACGGCAAATTCACAAATCAAAATAATATCAATGCGGGAACAGCCAATCTTGTTTTAACGGCGAATCAAACTGTAAGTGGATTTACTCCAGAAACACCGGCTATAAACAATATTGATGCCACTCAGGACAATTATATTACAACGAAATTTGCCAATCTGGAAATTGACAACAATTCTTTAGGAAGCAACGCCAATGGCACCAATATTGTATTAAAAAAAGTTGCAGCCGTCCCAAAAACCGACACTGCGACGCCGGTTGGTTTTGGCATTGAAATAAATGCCACTGACACAATGGGCAGTAATATAACAAAATCAAACAATCCATTTGGAATACAGATAAATTTTGATAAAGACACAATCGGTGCCATGAGCTCTGTAAGCGGTTTTAACAAGAAAACTCTTAAAGGTTCAGTTGGATATTACGATGACATCAAAAAAACATGGATTCTTTTGCCAACAACTCAAATAGTCAAAGTGCAAATGGCTCCCGGCAGTAACTACACAAGGGTTTCAATTGATGACTACATCGCTTCTCCTTCTGAACAATATGCCGGTGCAAACGACATTTTTATTGAAAATACCGCCAATACAAATCATCTAAGTGTTTTTGCCCTTGTTAATAAGGAAGAAATAAATACATCGGCGCCAACAACACCTACGCCTCCGACACAAACTCAACAGAGCGTTGGAGGTACGGCACCCGGGCAAAGTAGTAGTAGCGGTGGCAGTAGCGGTGGAGGCAGCAGCGGTGGCAGTTTGAACAGCCCGACAGGCGGAACAGGAGATAACAATGCACCATTGCGAGGAGCAGCAAGTCCTCAAGAAAAGAAAGGATTAAAAGCAAAAAAAACGCTGACATTCATGATTAACAAAATAAGCGTGAAACAGTATGATCCAATAAGAATTTTTGGAATGGGCTCAGCCACAAGCCAAATCATTGCCAACATCAGCGGGCGTGAAAAAATTACTCTCCGGATCAATACCGCCAGTGATGGTTCATATTCATATAATCTGGATACAACGCTATTGCCACTGGGAAGATATGGAATACAGATACAGGACGGCGATTTGCAGAGCAAAAAAATATATTTTATAGTAGGCACCGAAAATATCTTATCGGAAGACGTGGCAGCCATCGTCGGAGATTTAAACAAGGACGGTTTTGTCAATTTGATTGATTTTTCAATTATGGCCTATTGGTACGGACAAAATCAGCCTACAAATGCGGAAGAGAAAGCATACTACAATGGCGCAGACCTCAACAAAGATGGTGTCGTTGATTTGCAGGATTTTAGAATTCTGATTGTTAATTGGACGGGGTAGAAGATTTAAAACAGATTGTTAATAAACTTTACCGGAGACGTTTCTTCGGTTAGATTTTGTAGGAATTGTTTGTGTAAGCCATTTGGCTGGGGAGGAAGGACTCGAACCTTCGCGTGCCGCCTCCAGAGGGCGGTGCCGTACCACTTGGCTACTCCCCATTACACCGTTGCAGGTTTAATATACTTCAAAATAATCTTTTCCACTTCTTTCACACACTGCGGAATTTTGTTTTCCAGACTCCATACCTGATAATCAAAAAGATTGGCTTGTTTTAGCTCTTTTTGAGCGCTTTCCAGACGGCGTCGCAACTCCTCCGGAGGCAGCTTGCCGCGTTTCGCAATACGGGCAATCAATTTTTCCATACTTTCAGCTTTTAAAAAGATTGTTACAAGATTTTCTTTAGGAATAACAGCGGAAATCGAGTGAAAGCCCTGCACATCAACCTCACGAACAACAGTTTTACCTGCTTCCAGAGCGTCTAAAATGGGCTTTTTTAAGGTGCCGTAATAATCTTTTCCATGCACCTGCGCCCATTCCAAAAAATTCCCGCGCGTAATTTCATCTTCGAAATCTTTTTTTGAAATAAAATGATACACCTCTCCATCTTTTTCACCGGGCCGCATGGGCCGCGTAGTATGGGACATAGGGAAAACAAACTGCGGGTAGCGCTGCTTTAAAGCATTGATAACTGTCCCCTTTCCAACTCCTGACGGTCCGGAAATAAGAAAAAGATAACCAGCGAAAGACATTGACTAATTCAGGTAAATATTTTATAATGATATGATATCGGCGCGAACAAAAGCATTATAACAAACTTTTGAAAAACAATATGAAAAACATACGGTCACGATTGTAAAAGAATGGTAAAAATGCTAGAATACGGAGATATTTGTTCCTTAAAAATTCAAACAAAAAAGGAAAATCACCGAAAAGTAGTGAACCCCTAGAGCTTTTTTGAAAGCTTTAGGGCCTCCCTACTTTTCGATGCAGGTGGCCGACTGCCACCTCCACCCCAAAGTAGCCTCCGCCCATCTCCCATTTGTTCATAAACAATATAGGGAGAGGTGGAAGGTTCAAATAAAACAAAAAAAAATCAACAAAAACGTCTTTTTCCTCGCTTCGGCCGGGAGAAAGATGCCAATATAAAAACAAAAAAGGACGAAGGTGATTATCGTCCCAAAATAAACCACCAAAGAACGGTAGGGAGAACCAAAAGCCTGTAGGGAATAAATTTTTTTGTTTCCTATAGGCGATAACAGTAGCAACCAGTCGAACTTCTGTTATTTCAAACCGCTCTTTGATCAACTTTACCCTGAGCACAAATATCAATTGGCTGATAGGGTAAGATCAGGGAGCATGTATAGGGGGGCCCCTCCCCCTTGTAGAGACGCAATATATTGCGTCTCTACAAGGGGGAGGGGCCCTTTTTTCGGCTTCAGCAAATTGTGATTTTAATATATCTCTTTTAAATAACACGCCTCACAATAAACGATCTCCGTCCTCTCCGGAGAATAAGTTGTTTGAACTGCCACATTACATTTAGCGCATGCGCGTGACCACAGCTGCCGCGGATTCCGCAGGGACATACGCAGACGATTGCGGCAATCGGGGCAAAGCCGCGGAATTGGAATTGCGTGCTGACGATAAAATTTTAGCTCCTGTAAAATAATCTTGAAGTTTTTTTTGCAATCGGCACAAACAAGCGCTTCCGCAGTAATAGAATCAGAAACGTCCTTAATGTTATCAGGAACTTTATACGTTTGAGGCAAATAAGTCTTTGTCTCTTCATCTTTCCAAAAAAAACCCTGTTTTAAAGCCTCTTCTTTTTTAAGAGGATAATACAAATGGGCTGTAGTTTCGTTGTATCCAAAACATGAAAGTGATTTTGGCAAAAATCCATGATATTCACGTCCTTTTTTCATATGTTCAATAATCCGTGGAATAAGTTTTTCATACTCTTCCTTTGTGTATTGTTTATTTAAAATACAATATTTTTTATTTCTTAAACCCACACAGCCAAAAATATTTTGGCAATTCACTACAAAATCGCAATATCGAATATTTGAACTATCAATAACGCAATAAGAAAATTGGCAATCATATGAGGAAAAAATTGATTGAACCTCATAACACAGTTCACTTTTATGCCCCAATAAACTGCTATTAAAACAATCCCTGACTTTATAGCAGTATAAAATATTTTTTGAATCTTCGGACCCGTCAGCGTTAAAACACATCGTGCAATTTTTGCTGTTTTTAATGTAATCACCGGTGCAGTTTTGGCTTGAAACAATATGTGCGTACTTTACTATGCGCTGCCCCATTAACTGCCTTAAACGTTCAAAATTATCCTGCTGTTTACTGAATGTGCCATCTAAAAATTCCTGTTTTTTTTGAAAATATTCTTCTTTTGAATATTGTTTATTGTCTATGCAGTATGATTTATTGACCAGATTTGTGCAAAGAATACATTCATTGCAGCCCGTGCAATCGCTCACAAAATAACAGTTGTGGCAATTTTTCGAATCAAAAACAAACTGGCAATCATAGCAGTTCAAACTGTCACCAAGCATGTAGCATAGTTCGTTATAATTACTGAAATCCAAATCCAATGCACTAACGTTATTCATGCACAATGTGCCGAACATCGTATCCTGATTATAGTCACCGCCAAAAACCAGATAACAATTTTTGTTATGGGCAGTCATATTGCAATAATCGCTGTTTTCATTGAAAAAATTTGACAAAGCCAGGCGCGGAACAGCCAGTTGCAATTCTTTCAATTGTTCAAAAAAAGGTCTCTTAAAATCAACATCTCTGCCGTATTCCAGAGCGTCCCAGGCATCACCATACCAGTAGCTGCTTTTATAGACTTTATATGGTTTGTCCGCAGAGTAGATAGAAATAATCGTTTCGCCGGTAGCATCGCATTTGCGGTGATATAAAGCGCGTTCATTACGAAAACACAGGCGCTGCTTCAAATCACAATCAAAACAAAGCAATTGCGGCTCGGCATCAAACTTTTTATAAAAAGGGGCTTCACCGGGATCACGCTCAAAACTGATACCGCAAGCTTTGCAAATCAAGTTTGCATGCATAGACAAAAAGAATAACAATAACGCCTATAGTAACTTTCGAGCCGCAGGTTGGGTCTCGTCCCGCCCCGCTTAGCGGGGCGATAGGTTGCCCCCAGAATTAAGCACAAAAGCCCTAAAACGGTAAATCTTCAATTTTTACCTCCTCTTCCATTACCGGCGACATAGAAACCCCTTCTGTCTGCGTTTTAATGCCACTATTTTCCGCGCTCACATTTCTTGGACCCGTGCCAAGGCCAGGATTACCAGTTTCGAAAGCGGCCGCGTTCATGCCACTATCAGCTACCGATCCCTTGCGATCCAGCATGATGACGTTATCCGCGACAATTTCCGTTTTATAGCGCTTGACGCCGTCCTGTCCGTCCCATTCGCGGGTTTGCATGCGTCCTTCAACATACACTTTACTCCCCTTGCGCAGATACTGACTCACAATTTCCGCAAGTTTCCGCCATGAAACAATATTGTGGTATTCCACTCTTTCCTGACGTTGGCCGCTGGTATCAGTCCAGATAAAATTTGTCGCAACGCTAAAATTTGCCACCATTTGACCTCCG
>CAZZPB010000131.1:0-11374 GCA_964655905.1 uncultured Candidatus Peribacteria bacterium | reverse complement strand
TCAAAAGAACGTATTTGCGCGTAATAAAAGCCATTCGGCAGGGATAATGAATATGATGTTTTATCTGCAGGCACGACAGTTTTTTTCATGCCTTCGCCTGATGAAAGAGAATATGTGATTTCATATCCGGCGATATCATTTTGGCCGGCGGCATTCCATGCCAGTTCAACGGTATTGTTGCCGCGGGAAGTAACCTCAAAATTATTTACCGCGAAATGTAGAGACGCAAAATTTTGCGTCTCTACATTTCGCGGTTCTCCTCCATAGTAAACGCGCGCGGGGTTGGTTTTATAATTTTCCTTTAGATAGACATTGCCGCCAAAACTGTACGCTATTTCCTGGTCTCCATCGTTGTCCATATCAATAAAAAGCAATTCGGAAGGTTGATCGGCCTCATCGGTATAATTGATCAGCCGTTCATTGACTCCCAAATCCCGGTTCATGATGAAGATGCCTTTTTCCTGAACATCAGGCGCTTTTGCGGTTAAAGCAACATCGGTGACTCCCGACTCCGCGGCCAATAGCCTGGAACGTTTTCGGACACTGTCCTTCAAATTTTCACCCATCGAAACAAGAGTTTTATCCGCCAGTTGAACATTTAGAACAGTCTGTTTATTGCTTCCAGATAAAGAAGGAGCAGAGCGTGGCGGATCGGACAATGACGCCAAATAATGTAGAGAACGCAGATCTGCACTTCCTACATTATTTGGAGATTTGTCGCCGCCATGTTTTTTAACCAGTTCATCAAATCTTGGCATTTGGGCAATCATTCTTGCAAAATCCTCTCCATCTTTCATGGTTCCAAGGGTATCAAAACGGGCATTTTGCTCGTCAACGTAGGCAATTAAGGCATTGCGCGTTGTTTCCAAAAAATGCATAGATGCAAAATCTGGAGACGCAATATTTTGCGTCTCAACATCCAGGGCAATACGCCTTTTGATCTCATCGGGAGACCGGTTCAAAAGAGGATCATCATGGGCTAAAAACCGCTGACTGGCGACCAGATGAATGTCGTTATCCGTGCCATTATTGGCGTGTAGACCGCCCGCGCTGCCGCTGGTTTTCTCAAAATCCACTTTAATATCTTCTTTTGGCACAACTTTTTTCACTGAAGTATCAATGATTGAAGCTCCTCCTTTGAGTATTTTCCCGCCTTCCTGCAGAGATTTATTGGCATTTTTGACAATATCCGTAGTGATTCCGTTCCACTCATCGGCAATATTTTTTACAAAATCATAAACGTAATTAAGTTCCAGTTTGAGGTTTGTAGTGCCTGTAATTTCAACGCGCTCCAAAGAGTCATATTTGATGGGCGGAATTTGCAGTTTAATGCCGATATCAAGCGGTAAAAGAGGGGTCAGGCCGCGTTCAGTCAGATGCTCAATTTGTGTTTTGAGCGACAATTCCGGCACAGAAATAAAACCTTTTCGCAGCAGGCAAAGAATTTTTACCAGTTTTTTGAGCGATAACATGACGGTTTTAATCTGATTTGGCAGAGCGGGGATTTTTGGAGGAGGTGGAATATCCGGTAAGGTGGGCAGCGGCAGCGGCGGCAATTCCGGTAAATTCAAATTAAGATCAGGCAGATCAGGTAAAAGCGGTATTTTAGGCAGAGCAATTCCTACAGCTGCCGAAGGGACATCGGGCAGAGTGATCCGCGGCAGCTTTGGGAAAATAACCCGTTCCGGAACAAATTTTACGTCTGGAAACGGTATCTTGAGGCCCAACTGAACTTTGGAAAGATCAAGATAAATATCCGGCCACTTTGGAAATGGAATCACCGGCGGAGAAGGAATAACGGCAAACAGCCTAAGTAACATTTCAAGCAGACTGAAGCGCGATGAAGTGCATTTATCGCAGGAAGTCTGATAATCCAGCATTACATTCAGCATCAATTTCCAGGTTTGCAGCATTTCTTTTACTTTTCGAATAGCGTCTATCCAGGTCAGCACGCGGGTCTGCTGCTTTTTGATATAGCCGCCAAAATACTGCATTATGGCATCCATATAACAAATGATCTGGTAAAGATATTTTCCAATTGAATTTTTCCAGGCCAAAATCTTTTTCGGCAATGTTTTATATTTTTCGAGCGTTGCCAAATTTTTCTCAAGATCGCTAAACAAATTGCCGGATTCCAATGTCAATTTGTCGCACAATGTCTGGTATTTACTCTCTTTATCGCAACTCCAAACTTCTTTTACGCGCTGAATTTCTTCCTTGAAATCCTGTTCCCATTGCGCGTCGTCCCGTCGTATTTTTTCAATTTCAGCAGGAGTTAAAGCAGGTATTTTTACGGCAATTTCTCTTGCTTCCACCTGCACTAATGGAATGCTGTTAAAAAAGCTCAACAGTTTGTCTGGCGTGGAAAGCACTGCTTTAAAGCCTTTTTCTGAATATTTTAGCGGCTTTGTGCTGAAAGCGGGGAAGCTCAGAGCCCTGTTTTGGCCGGAACGCGCTCCCTGTCTAGCGCCTTCCTGTGGAATAAAACTGCCAACAAGTGAAGCCGGATCAGGGTAAATAAAATAAAAATCCGGCAAATCGGTCAATTTATTAACCATTTCCAGCGTCTGGTCTTCAAGCCATTTTGTGATGACCTGCGGAAATCCTGGAAGACGGAAATTCGTTCCAACCGCCGCTTTATATTGATAGGAGCCCAAAGTCGTGCTGCCGGCCATGCCTCCGGTGGCAGTTCTACCGCTTGAATCAGCGGTTTCCCCTGATGCGACCATGGCGGTGCTGCCGGAAGATTGAATAAAATTGTTGGCTTTCGCAAGGCCGGCCTCTATGGTTTTTTGAATGGCTTCACAGACGCCTTTCGGCAACAAATCGGCTATTTTGAAAGCATAACATTGTGCCGTTAAATATGGTCCAAGACAAAGCCCCATGGCAAGACTTCCGGTCAACGTTGGTGAAAGATAAATGCGCCCGCCAAGTGAACCCTGGTAAGGACTGATTGGCCAAAAAGGCCAAATACTTGGCACTCCCCAGCCAAAAACCGGAATTCCCGGATCAAAACCGGCCGGAACACCAAAAGCGTTGATGGTTCCCGGCGTTAAAAATGAAAAATTTACAGGCAATGGCAGACAGCCCTTTCCGCATGTTGTGTTGTTTAAAATATTTTGAATTTTATCTTCCACGTCATCGGCATTCAAGCTGTCGCTGCTTTTTTCGGCGGGCGTTTCTTTTGCCAGAAAACTGCCAATTTTACCAATAACTTCAGCCCGCCCTTCATTGGATAAATCCTTAAAACTGTCTTTTGAAGGAAGAATATCGCCAAGCGGATTTGTAAGGGCTTTAGGCGGTTTTGTCGGTTCCGGCGGGGGCGAAACGAATGTGTTATATGTCATTCGGCCGGTGAGCGGATCTTTTGCCTTTGGATAAAAAAATGTCATTCGGCCGCTCGTGTTACCTTCTGGCGAAGCGCCAATTTCCGCGTATCCCGGCAGCGGCGAATACAGAGTACTTAATTTTTTTCCAACAATAATTTTTACCTTTGGCGTGGATTTTACCGTTCCTGTGTAGCTGATAGTCCGTGTTTTCCCTTTTGGAAGGGTCAAACCGCTTATAATATATGGATACATGCTTTGGCCGGTTTGCATAAATTGCAATTTTTCTACTTCACAATCTATACAGCGAAAACTTTCTTTTTGTACTTCCATGTTAGACGGAAAAACATCGCTGAACATGAAGTTTTTTAGATCTTTTGATCCTGTATTTTTGAACGTGAGGGTGTACCCGATCTGATCGTTCAGGGCAAGCACATTGAACGGAGGCGTAAGATCACGGGCTCTTTTTTCTGAAGTGACCAGATTGCCATCCAAATCAAGATATAGAAATGGCTGTGTAGTGCCAGTTTCAACAAAATTTAAATCAACAAATTTTTTCTCCGCTTTCGCGGAGATGACATCTGTCTCCGCTTTCGCGGAGATCTCTGCCCTGGCGGGCATGCCGTCATAGGCTATCAACACTTCCGTTTTTAAATTGGCTGTCTGATCAATGTGTATTCCAAGCGATCCCAGCCGCTGTCCATTTGGGTCGATTTGGCCTTGAGACCCCGCCAAAGGCGGGGTTAAGAAATTACTGCCCTGAACTTGCTTCAGGGCAACCGCTCTGTTATAAAAAATCCATATATCGCCGGCATCATCCGTCACTACAAGGTCCGGATAACCGTCATTGTTTAAATCAATTGTTTGAAGGCCATGAATGCGATTTTTATCCGTAAATGGTTTTAGCGGCAAATATTTGCGAATAAAATTGCCGTTATGGTTTTCATATTCGCTAACACAAATTTCGCCCTTGCGGCAGCTCTCTTTTGAGGCTACGATAAAGTCTTCCCAGCCGTTTTGATCTATGTCGGCGGCGGCAATAGCCGTTATGCCGCCTGGAATATCCATAAAAATTCCCTTATCTATGAAGCGCGGATAGCCTTTATTGTTTTGCAGAAGCCTGATTTTGCCATCTTCATAACCAATAAAAATATCCTTCAAACCGTCATTGTTGTAGTCGGAAAGTGTAAATGTTTTGATTGGCACGTCGCCAAAATAAACCTCTTTGCCGATATCTTTGGTAAAGCCCGTTTTTGAAACATCAACTTTGTTGTTGATGCGGACAGTGGGGTCCCCCAAAACAACGCCGATTTCGGAACTATATGGCATATTTGCTTCACCAACGGAATTTCCGGCCGCAAAAAGGAGCATGTGTTTATTTTGCCCCTGAAAACCAATACCGGGTTCTTCGGGACTTGCTTCCAATGAAACATAATTTAATCCCGGCGCCTGGCTCTTTGGCAGCTCCTGTGTTGAATCAACAAGCGCCAGACCACGAGGGGACGCGCTAGAACTACCAGAAAATGTTTTTTCAAAGCGGATATTTGCATTAGAACTCAAAAGGCTCATCTGTACCCCATTTTCATAGACAGCGCGTTCATCAAAAACAAAATTTTCAGGAAGTTGCCGGACGTCATTCTCAAAATAATTCGCGAAAGTGATTTTTGCCACATCTGTCGCCTTATCAACAACTTTTAGTGTGAGAAAACGGTTGTTTGCATTTCCATTTTCATTCGTCTCTTCGGCTAATTGAAGCGAAAAATCAGGATTGACGATTTTGACGCTGCCGCTGTTAAAAACCCGAAGCGCTTCATTACCCGCTTTAACCACACTGACGCCATCTGCAAGCTGTTTCAAACTATAATCATTTGATTTTGCCATGCCTGTAACAAAAACACCATCAAGCCCAGACGGCGTATTTTCGGCGGCAACCGTTGCTTTGATTTGCGGCTTCGCAATCATAAAAACTTCCGCAATATCTTCTTTGGAAGAGGAGTCACTGATGACAAAACGATTTGGCTTTGTGCCCGTCTGTCCCGCAATTACGCGAAGTTTTGTGCTATCGGGATCAAAAAGAGTTATTTTGCCATTCGCGCTAACGTCCGCAAGTTTTAAAAACGATTTTGGTTCAGACAAAAGGCTGATAGCGCTTTGGGTGGTTCCGGAAAAGACAAACCAGCCTCCAAAATAATTTTCCTTCAGAACATTGCCAAAAGCGGCTCCGAGCATGGAAACAAAAAGAACGTGCGGCGAAATTTCTTTTAATTTTTCCGCCCGCAATGTTTTTACCGATTCCAATTCTAAAGAGGCTCCCTGCAGCCCAGGACTACCGGCTGCGATGTGCAGCAAACCCGTCATTTTTGTGGCGCGCAATTTTATTTTTGCCACGCCGTTTTTTGCATTCACCAAAGTCGGACCTTCAAACGCGCCAAATTTTTTCGTACTCTCCGTAAGTCTGAATTCAAGAAGAGTTTTATTGTCGCCTGAAGCAAAATTGTTGTTTGCATCATATAATTTGGCTGTAAGTTCAACAGCGTCGCCGGCGGTCAGCGTTTTTTTATTTGAGGTTAAAATAATTTTTTTCGCCGGTTGTGGAACCGTTTTTTTCATCATCGCGTAAGGGTCTTCGATACGCGCTATAATGGCTTCCGGCTGAGATTTAACAACCGTTTGGCCGGTGATCAATATGGCATCTTTTAATATTCCTTTTATTGTAATATTTCCAGCTTCAGCTTTGGAAGTTAGAGTAAGATCAAACATCCCGCTAACGCCTGTTATCTGAATGCCGTCCTTTTTTGGATCCTCATCTTTTGAAACATCAAGAGAGCCCGGACCTTCAACCACAAACGTAAGTTGATAGGAGCCATTATTAACCAGATTATCGTTGATATCCTTCAGTTCGGCGTGGATGTTGGTGGTAGAAAGTCCGCCGCTGTTGATAGTTGAAGATTTTGAACGCAATTCAACTTTGGTCGGCTCCAGGGGCGTTACGGAAATGGATTTGTCCTCGGAAGCGCAAAATGTTGCGTCTTTACATTTTCCCTTTAGTTCGGCCGTTACCATCAGTTCGCCGGCTTTTTTTGTTGAATACAAAACGCTATAGGCGACCCCTTCTTTTGTTTTTACCAACGCCGGTTCAACCCTGGCGTAACTGGCAAAAACAGGGGACTTGAGTTTAAATTCCATGATATTGCCGTTGATGGTTTTATTCACATTGCCGTCTTTATCCAATACTGTAGCCTTGAGAAAAAGAGCGCTTTCCCCGTCTGCCGGAATATCATCGGCAAATTCAATGTCAGATATATTTCCTTTATTTGCGTCATCTTTTTTGCTGTAAACATAGCGTTCAGGAATATTTTTCCCGGCTGCAGGCACGATTTTATCTGTTTTCTTTTCAATATCTGCTTTTTTAGACAATTTTTGGTCTCCGGAAGAACAATTGAATTTTTTGAGAAATCTCGCCGCCATTATTGCGAATTCAACGCGCGTTATAGGTTCCTCAAGCCATTTTTGAATATTTTTTATCGGTAACGATTTTGGATAAATACTTTCTTTTTGCGCGGTTAAAAAATAATTGTAGTACCATGGTTTGCCGGCGGGCGATTCTTTGGCGAAAATAAGCCTGTTATTTGGCTGCCGCCGCGCTGTTTCCAAAATAACTTTTGTAGCTTCCGCCCGACTGATGGGCGATTCCGGAACAAAAAAACCTTTTTTATTTCCTCCCTGGTAGCCTGAAACTATGCCCCGATTTTTTGAGTCTTTCACGCAGTACTGCAATTCGGGCGTAAAGTTTTTATCAGGAAAAGGTTGTTTTTGGTACACTTTTTCAACGGACTGTTTTGTATTTTCCGGAAATTTTGTACAGTAAATACAAATAGTTCCCAGATTCACCTTTGTAAACTCTTCGCGGGTGATGGGCTGGTTTGGCTTAAATAAGCCATCACTATAGCCTTCCAGAACGCCCTGCTGTACCAGCTTCATAACTTCGGCAAAACCTTCGCTTTTTGGATCAAGATCCTTAAATGTTATTTTTTCTTCTTTCTGTTTTGCGTCAGTAGAGACAGGTTTGAAGCCCGTCTCTACTGGCGCTATTTTTGAAAATACATTACCTTTTTCAAATGTGATATTTTGAGTTTTTTTGTAGGCAACCAGACGGATTTTTTCTTTTGTGGATGCCGCCGCAGACGATTTTGCCATCTTTGCGCTGTCTTCTTTTTTTATGGCGCCTTTACTGACACCAAACACTTCGCTTCCATCTGTTTTGGAAGGGGCTTTACCGCCCGCCTTTGAGCCAATTTCCTTGTCGGTTTTGTCAGAAACCTTACAAACAAGTTCTGTGGGAAATGTGCCGCTTAAATTTGTTGTCGTGGTTTTTATCCATTTTAAAATTTCCTGATACCATTCTGTAATTATGATGCCATCTGCATTTTTTTCTCCGCCTGAATCTGCTCCACCCGGTGGTATTGATGGCGCAGGCGCAGCCGCGGGTTCATAATTTGCCAAATACCGGGAATCAGTTTCTTCCCGCGGAAAATCTCCGTTAAACCGCATCTGCAAGGTATCGGGAGTTCCTTTTCCAACCAGATATAAAGCTTCATAACCATTTTTTACTTTCTGGGTGAACGGATTTTGCGCGGCCCCAAGATATTTTTCAAATACATATTCATGTTTGTCATCAATATTGGCATTTTGCCATGTGAAAGCGTCAGCCAGCGACAGAGCGCTGGCCTTTAACAGGGCATTTTTTTTGGCGCTGGCCGGATCAAAAATATCTTCACTTCCACTTATAATTTGCGACAAACTGCCCGAAATTGATACATAATTGGCCGCCGCCGGATTATCAACATTAAATCCATTTTTCAGCGCTATTTCTTTCAATTCATTTTCAAGATTTTTCAAATGGCTCAAAAAACCGTCGGAAGATTTTTCTTCAAAAACATTCGGATATATAATTTTGCGAACATTTCCTGTTTTGTCCTGAAATGTCACATGTCGCGGATTATCAACAGGCAGGGAAGTCGCTATGCCTATGCTCTTTTGCGCTTCAATGGTTGCCGGCGTCGGTTCCTTGTGAAAAATAATACTCGGCACGGAAATCGGCGCGCCTGTTTTAACGTCTTTTACGGGCATTGCCTCCACCTGAAGATCCATCTTTTGAACCCCCTTAAAAGCATCATCTTTAAACGTATAGGATTTGGTTGTTTTTAAAAGGCGTTCACCGATCTGCTGCCAATCATTGGCCGGAATACCGAATTTATTTAAAATATCGGAAAAAGCTATTTTCAGCCCCAATTTGTCAAAAAATATAATATTTTCCGCAGACTGGTAGGGCGATGCCGGAAGTGGAATTTTTGCAATTTCTTCTTCATTGTTTTTTTTCTCCGCGACTTTTTTTCGATACTCCCCCACTTCCTTTTTGTAAGCCTCAAAGCGTATTTTTTCCTTAAAATCAAAACAGGAACGGTGGTTTGTGGCGCTATCAAAAAACGTAGGGGGTGGTTTCAAACCGCTCCCTTTTACAGGAATTTGTCTTGTGCCATTCAGATCAAAAAGAGGCGTTTTTGAAGCGGGAGGAAAACAGCGCGCCGGTCTGGAAGCATTGCTTCCGTGACATCCGGCGTCACCTGCTTCTTCCCGCGCCATTGGATTGAATGTTCGAAGCGACACGGTCATTTGTGTGTTTTTTCCCGTGCCGTCATCGGAACCGCGGTACAAGTTGCATTCCCTTGCCGATTTGATATTTTCTGCAGTTGTGACCTGTTTCCCATTGATCCATAATGTTTCCAATCCTCCTTCTTTATTGGAAGCAAAATTAACAAAATTTATTGAAGTAAGCGGATATACCATCCCATCAGCGCTGGCGGTCATAGTTCCGCTTATTTTTGCCTCCCCCAAAAGTAGAATATTGCTCTGTAATTTGTTTGCGAATTCATCAATTTTCCTTTCAAGAACATCATTGACCAATTTTAAATAACGGGACGTATATTCATCTTTAATGCTGATGAGAGCGGGCATGCTGTGTATATCGGTGCGGTTGACGCCGGACGTGTCTTTATCGGCAATTTTATAGCGTCCGGTCGCGTCCACCCAGTTGTTCATGTTTCCTAAAAATTTATCAAAAAGCTCCACATAATGCTTCGCGAAATTCATAATGAGCCGCTTACTTTGAATGTCCGGCATGGTGTTGAGCGCTTCTGACCCGGAGGTCGCAGGATCCGGATCGGGGTAATCCAGCTTGCTGCCATCATCCAGCCAAAATTTCGGTGACTTTGGGAGAGGATCCAGCCGTGGAAAAGGAGCCGGTCCCTTGGAAAAATCCAATGGAAAACTTAAAGGATTTTTCGGATTTGTGGGTTTATTAAAACCGCCGGGCAATTTTGTACCGGCAAAAAGTTCATACCCGTTGGGATAACCGTCCATGTCAAAATCCAGCGCCCTGGAATTTTTCAAAATTACACACGTTTTATCACATGGAGCGCTTGGATGCAGTTGTTCATCAGTTAGGCCTTCCTCTTTCAACTGTTTATTGTTTTGGCCCATAAATTTTTCCGCGAGAAACTTGGTAAAACGCTGGTAGGCAAAATCCTCCCAGTGCGTCAAATAACGAATATAACTCCCAAACCCCTCCACATTCATGCTTTTAAACTCATTAAAAAGATCAGCCATAAAAATTTTCGGAGCTTTTAAACCCGTTTCAGTGGTTGCAAAATCAGAAAATTCCTTGATCCCCAAATGATAAAGGTGATTTTTATCAAAATAATTCGCAAGCAGTTTTCGCCCTTCGCTGCCATTTAAAGGCGGACGAATGACCCCGTGCCAGATGTCCGCTTTTGGAAAAGATACCCTGGCATTCGGTAAAAAATCACCACTGTTGGAGTCAAAAATGTACGTTTTATCGTCAAAATCCGTGTATGGCAGCATGCTCACAAAGCGGTTGCCTTTTTTGTTGACCACCGGCAGCGGGATATCCCCGACAAGAACCGTACCGGTCAATTTATTTTTTTCATCTTTTGTACCGTCGCCTTCGCGGTACAGTTTTTCAAGCATCGCGGCAATTTTTTCCGTTTTCGTGTTTTTATCTATTTTGATGATGAGAGATTTCGTGTATTCTTGGGCGCTTTGAACGTCCGCCGCGTAGCGGCGGACGCGTTCGGAGAGTATTTTTGCCTGTAGCTTTTCTTTATACGCGGGATAAGAAGGAGGATACTGCGTATCCTCCTTCATTAAATTTTTTTCCACCAAAATCGCCACAACGCCCCACTGTGTTTGTGGAGCTGTTTTTGGCGCGGTCGTTGTTGGTGCAGGGACAGGTTTTAAACCTGTCCCTGCACCTGTCCCGATTTTCTCAAAAAACGTCGGTGCCGCGGCGACAATAGGGATCTGAACCGTATAAAAAATAAACGCCGTTAAAATTCCCGCCGCAATAATTTTATGTTTGTTTTTTTGCATAATGTTAAGGTTGCGTGTAGGGAACAGGCATGCCTGTTCCCTACACGCAACCTGTTCTTTTATATTCTTTATATTTTAGCAAAAAAAACACCTTTTGAGGATACGATTTATGTTAAAACAAGCGTTAAAACCCATTTTCCGTCAATTTGAAATTGACGGAAAAAAGATATATATTCTAGTTATCTTATAAGAAGATACAGGGGGATACCACCATTATTGTCTATATCACTTTTTATGGCACCAATTGGCAGAGGAAATTTTTTTACAGAATGTGTAGGTGCCGGGTCGTCGCATGGATCTGCATTGTATGACGTTAACCATGCGTTTTCAATAGTTTCCACATAAGACGCAAGGTAATAATTACCTGTATTGCTTCTCCCATCGCAATAATAATATGCTCCTTTTGCGCAGCTCAATACCTGTTTTGCATTCGATCCCTGGGGATCTTGAGGGATTTTATTGCCTGAAAAGTATTTATCAAAACCAGAAAAATCGAGTGTGCTCGCAAGCGCTATACTGTCAAGGCAGATTCCCTTACGATCAGGACTAAGCGGATATTTTTGATGATCGCTATAATAAGACTCCAATGCCGTCGCAAT
>CAZZPB010000130.1:0-3863 GCA_964655905.1 uncultured Candidatus Peribacteria bacterium | reverse complement strand
CTGTGGACAACAACACTTGCCGTTGCTGTTTTGATATTGGAATAGACAGATAAAGTTTTCAAGTGGGTCTTGCGGGTTCCCACTTGAAAACGAGTGAAGGGGAAGGGGGCCCCCGCGAAAGCGGGGGTACTTGGGGGAAACCGTAGGTTGCCTCCAAAAAAAAGATGGCCTGTGGACAACAACACTCGCCGTTGCTGTTTTGATATTGGAGTGAATATTGTTAGAGCACGTCCATGGAAATTTTTAGAATAAATTAAGGTTTTGTTTAAAAAATCTTAATTTGTTTTCTGTAGTATGATAATGTAGCAGCCTGGTTAATAGTGAAAAATTTCCCTAAATATAAAATAGCTTTGTTTATTACATTTTTAAAAATATGAATGGATTAATTATAAATATTGATTGGGTATACTTTTTAGGCATAATGGGTTCAATAATTTTTATCGCCTGGTATTCCAGTGCCAGATTTACTGCACTGGAAACTTCCATGCAATGGGTCAAAAAAATATTAAATGAACTCAAAGTAGCTTCCGATAATAAAAACACGCCCGCATTTATTTCCAAATCGCCAATAAACCTTACCGCAATAGGTGAAAAATGGTTAATTGAAAGTGGAATTAAGGAGTACCTGGACCTCAATAAGGAAATAATAATGACAAAATGTAAAGAAAAAGAAGATACCAATCCTTATGAGGTTCAAGAACATGTTTTTAAACTTTTCGATACATTAGAATTGGAACCAGATTTCGAAAATAAACTCAAAAAATTTGCCTATGAACAGGGCACTACCATGAATATTATGCGGAGAGTTGCAGCTATTTATTTTCGCAATTTGTGTTTAAAAAAATTCGAAATGGATATGGAAGACATTGATAAGCATAATTCCGAAAAACCTAAACCAAACATTCAAATGAATCAATCTGATACATCTGCCCAACAAGAATAGCAAAATTACTTTCAAGGTTGTGTGTGCCTAAATTTATAACTTGCCATGAGATCGCACCATCAAATTTGCCAAACGATAAAGGGCGCGCGCGCCAACAATACTATCCCAGTCATCATGAATGCCAGGGGCCACTTCGCATAAATCAAAACCAATGATTTTGCGGCCACTCTCAACAAGCTTTTCAATCATATAAAAAACCTGTTCAAACTCAAGTCCCCCGGGAACCGGCGTACCAGTATGCGGACATAGAGAAGGATCAAGGGCATCAATGTCAAAACTGACGTAAACGTTCTTTGACAGAGGCTTGATAATGGCTTCACAAAGGCTTTTCCATGGCGCCCCTTCGTACATTTTATGCTTGATGACACGATCTGGAAAAGCAACAATCCGCCCTCTGGAATTTTGAATCCTGTCCGCTTCCTGCTGGGAATAATCGCGAATACCAACAAGAACAAATTGATCAATATTTTTTATTTTAGCGGCATTGTACTGTATGGATGCGTGTGAAAATTCAAACCCTTCATATGCCCTGCGCAAATCAGCGTGAGCATCAATATGAAGCATGGAATAATGGGGATAATATTGAGTCAAAGCCCGCATAAAGCCCAGGGGCACGCTGTGCTCCCCTCCCAGCACGCAGACACTTTTCCCCTGTTTTAACCATTTGAGCGATTCGTGTTCAACATATTGGTTTAATTTACTGCCTGCATCATTAATTTCGGCATAAAGATCCCTTAGTTTAGCATCCCGGGAGGAACCGCCGCGTTCCAGATGATCAATACATTGTTTTGCTTTTTTACGAAGATTATTATTTTTTTTGAGCCATTGAGAGGAAATTGGCAACATCGCAATTCCCGATTTCCAGGCATCTGGAATATTCTCATCATAAAGATCAACCTGGGATGAAGCATTCAGCATGGTTTTTGGGCCGCGAACCGTGCCGGCGCGGTATGAAACAGTCACTTCCCATGGCATTGGAATAACAACGACTTCTGACTCCTCCGCGGTAAACGGCAAGCCGAAGATATTGTTATTTAAAGAGCCAATATCACTGGGATCATATTCGGCGATTTTTTTGAGTTTGGAGCTTGCAATAATCGAATGCATAAATTTATTTTTAGAAATCCTGCTTACTTCAAACTTATATTTATATACCCTCTACACCATCCCTAAACCCCGCCCACCCAGTTGGGGAGGATATCACATTAAAATGAACAAAATCTAAAAAATTTCTAAATTTACCGTATTGCTCCCACCTGTAATTCAGAATATTTTTCCAAAATTGTGTTTTTTTCTTTTTTTCCAGAGACCTTTTTCGTACGCATTGGCGGCCAATATTGGCAACGCAAGAGTCGCTTCCGCAAAAACCATCTGTTCATGGACGGTGCTCACTTTTCCCCAGGAACTGGCTTCTTTGAGGGTGGAAGATGAACATGCTCCATCACGCACGTCCGCGACAGTAATCTGAACGGCGTATTTATGCACCGGAATGTCAAAACCGAGCACTTCGGCGCACACAACAGTATCCTGCGCAAAATTCTTTGGCACTCCCCCGCCAATCATCAAAAGACCGCTATCTTTGCTTTTCATTTTGACCTGGGTCAATTCGCTAAAATCTCTGACTGAATCAATGGAAACGTGCAATTTTGGATGTTTGCTTTGATGAAAAACAAGACCAAAACCGGCAGAAGAATCAGAAAAAGCAGGACAAAAAATCGGCACATTGTGCTCGTAGGCAACCTGCACCAGTGAATCCTTCTTTTTGGCATGCTTTAGAAGATATTTGCCCATCTCAGCAATAAATTCACGTGAAGAATACGGCCGCGGCTCAAGTGAATCGGCAATTTTCGCAATAGTCCGGTCGCAGGCCTGCAAATCCTTTTCATCAATAAATGTATCGTAAATACGATCAATATAAAGGCTGCGCAACAGGCCATCATCAATAAAAGGCGTGCCTTTGTAATGTCTAAAACCCAGCGCCTCAAAAAAATCCATATCCACAATGGAAGCGCCCGTAGCCACAATGACATCCACCATATTGTTTTTGACCATATCGACGTAGACCTGCATGCACCCTGCAGCGCTTGTACTCCCCGCAAGCGTCAGCCATACCGAACTGTTTTTATCGCCAAGCATCATGTTGTAAATATCGGCGGCGCGCGCCAGATCCCGCGCTGAAAAAGACATTTTGCGGTACGCGTCCACAAGTGGCGCGACATGGAGTTTCTTAATATCAATGTGCTCTATCGGCGTTTTTAGAAGATCCTTTTTAGTCGGATGCCGTATGGCGGCGGCAGTATAGTTTTTTGGCATATAAAATGAGCTTAAAAAAAGCGTAGTTAAAGTAGCATAAAAAAATGAATTCGGGATTCAAATTTTACTCATATTGATTTGACATATTTGAAAAGTTGTGGTACGGTCGTTCTATATTCTTTAAAGTTACATTTTATGTCTTATCTTGAATCAGCAACTTTGGTTGCAGCCCTTACTCTTGAAGCTTGCGTTGCCCACGTAAAGGAGGAAAAGCCTGCAGAAGACGTCTGCATCCCTATGTTGCCCATAAACATTACAAATGCCGAGAATGCAAAAACGTATTGTTCGGCAAACCCTGATGCTAAGCTCTATTGTCGAACTCGACCAGCACCTGATCCAATAGCTATTATGTGTAGAGATTTTTCTGATGAAATATACAATCGACTTCAGGATTTTTTTAGACGCGGACAGGATCCCAGGTGCTCCAACATGAGATTCCCCCATTCGACACAATGCGAGATTTAGCTGTAGCATTGAAGTAGGTGTCCTATTTATTCCTTATTGTTTTTCATAAACTCCTCAAGTCCCTGCACACGCTCAAAAGTCTTCCAAAAATATGGCACATTTTTGAAGAAAATTCTGTAACTAAGTTTTTCTTTAGCGCTTA
>CAZZPB010000129.1:0-7871 GCA_964655905.1 uncultured Candidatus Peribacteria bacterium | reverse complement strand
TCCTGAGGATTTGTATAATTGTTCACGTTCATCCCAGGCGGTATTTACATCAAATTCCAATCCAAGCGTTGACGCAAGCATAGTTGCGGCCAGGTCTTCAGCGTAATCACCGGTTTTTTTTTCCGTTTCACCGAAAGGATGATGTTCGGAGAGATAACCGTACATATTGGGATCCGCTGGCTGCGCCAGGCCGATTGAAGATGAAATAAGCCTGTTTGGTTCGTTTGTGCTGTTTCTGGCCATAACGCAAAAGACAATTTGTCCAGACGAAAGAAATTTTTTCCCCTCTTCAGGCGATATTCTTTTGCAGTTTGGTGGAAATATTGAACTCACGTAAACCAGATTATACTCAGCGATTCCCGCATCACGCAGAGCCATCTCGAATGATGAAAGAAAATCTTTATGCCGGCCAACGCCTTTGGTGAAAAACATTTTTTTAGGAACAAGATTTTGCATAATAATAGATTACAAAGCTGGATCATTATAAAAAGATTTGCCGAAAGATAAATAGCAAGTTTGTGAAAATGTTTGACGTGCGGTTATTGCGTGTTATTGTGTGAGATCAACGGTTAAATTGGTTCTTGCCGCCGCAGCCTGTATCATTTGTTCCGTTTTCTGATCCACTTTTCCTTGGCTGATTTTTCCCGCTTCTTGAGCCATTTTTAGAGTTCTTCCCGCAATTATCCCAACAGTTCTTGCTTCTTCTTTTTTTACTGCCTCATCTGCCGCTGCATAACGCATGCCCTCGTTTCCGGCTAAATCCATCATTCTTACATCAGTGGTTCTTCTTAGAGCCTCATTTGTCTGTAGTTGTAGGCCTATTTGATCCATGCCATCCCGTACTTCATGATTTCCTGGTGTCCACAATAAGCGCCATATTCCCCCGATGTCGATGGTATCACCTTCCTTTATTAGTGTCTTTCTTGCGGCACTTCTGGCTGTAATAATTGATCTTCTTTTTTGGACAGGTCTTAGTTCAGCAAGACGTTTGACATGCAAAACTTCTCTGGCTATGGTGTGACGCCTCCTTCTTTTTCTAATTTGTTTTTCGCCTTTTGCTTCCGCAATAAGTGTACTTAAAGTTCCTTCATCAAGTGAACCCCCTGTTTTTGCTTTTGTGGATGCGAAAATTTCATCTTTTCCACCGGTAAAAGATTTCATTCGCTGTTCTTCCAGCAATTTACTTAATCTTATTGTTCGTCCACTCATGCCAAGGGCATAAAATCCATCTGGTCCTTTTACCTTTTCTTCCGCCTGCAGCTCTGGATTTATTTCATTTTTGAAACGTTGAATTAAGGCGATCCGCGGCTCCATAATGTCAGCAAATTTTGATATGGCTTCCTTTTTCCCGTCAAGGCCTTGGTGCTTAAACCAGTGTTTAAATTTGAATTCAGTTGTTTTTGATATTACTTTTTCTTGAATTTTTTGAGCCAGAAGAGCCCCGTATTCCTCTGTTAGCTGCATGGTTGCTTTCTCTTCCGCGGTGGCCAGTCCAACAGCTTCTTTGAGCTCTATCATCATGGATAATTTTTCTTTGTATGGCTGCTCATAAAATCTCATTCGCATTTTGTCCGCCAATTGTTTTTTATCTGGAGATGCCTCGCCCAACTGTTTTGCCAATGTTTCAAATTCATCCGATCTTTTGGCTTCAAATTCCAACCATGAATCAACAGCTTTTAACATTTCTTTACGTTTTGCCATGGATGCGCCTAAAAAAGCTTGCATTGCCTGCTCTTTTTCTTCCTTACAAAAATGTTTTGCATTTGATGAGTTGAAAAGTTTGGTCCTGAAATCATTTGCTAAATCTATGTTTTTAGCTTTTAAGATTTTAACAAGTTCTTTTTTTTCATGTCTTCGAAGTCCCGAAAAAATTGCGATATCTTCCGGCGCCAATTGCATAAATTCATCTTTTAACGCGCGTAAACCTTCTATTTCTGTGTTAAGACGGGCAAACCAGGCCAGTTTTATGTCGTAAGACTGTGTTCTAAATGCCTCGATGTATTCTTCGGCTGTATCTACACCGCGACCGGTGTCATAGCCAAAAAGTCCTCTGTTTTCTTTGATGGTTCTTGCGTACTGGGCAGTCAAAGAGGCAACAACAGGATCTTCTGCAGCGCTATTTTTATGCTCTGCATGAGTGGTTGTCTCCTCGGCGCCGTCAAAATCAGATGTATTTATTTCCATGAATAATTTTAATGAATTGGTATTAATCTTGTAGCGGCATACTTATTGTATTTGTTCTATTTGTCCGCCGAAGCGGAACGCTAGGACGGATCAATTTTCCATACAATTTCTTTTTTGAGTTTTCCCGGGATACAAAATCCTGAAGCTTTTTTATGTCCGCCGCCGCCGAAGGCGGCGGCTAATTCAGATAAATCAATATCGTCATTTTTAGTCCGAAAGGAACCGCGTATGTTCCCGCTTCCGTCTTCTCCCAACAAGGCTGCAAAAAGATTATCCTGGGCCATGCTGAGATAGTCAATCGCCCCGCTACTGTCCCCAGATTTTGTCCGGCACTCGGCAAAATCCTCTTCTGTTACCGCTGAAAAAACAACATTTTTATCCGTTTGCTGAATCTCACTCAGGATTTTACCCCAAATTTTTAATTTTCCAATACCGTGAGTGCGAAAAAGATTTTTTACAATCAAATTTATATCGGCGCCCAGCTTTAATAGCTCTCCACCCGCTTGATAAACCTCGTTGCACGTATTGGAATGCATGAAGCTGCCTGTATCAAAATAAAGTCCGCAAAGCAGCGCGGTTGCCATCTGCCTGCTTATTTTTTCGTTCCATATTTGAAAAAGCCCATACATGATAAGTGTTGCCGCGGCGCAGTCGGGGAGGACAAGATTTGTCGTTCCATATAAACTGTTGGATGGATGATGGTCAATATTTATTATGGGTATTTTTTTTTCGAAAATATCAGGATATTTTTCCAGAAACACAGCCTGGGCCGTGGAACTGACGTCAACGCAAACAATAATATCAATGTCCTTTAATTCAAATTCTTGTTGAAATGTGTCTGTTTTGCACAAAAAATTGAGCTCGTCAGGAATAACATCAGCGCATGCCGAAACAACTTTTTTGCCCCATCGCTCCAATATTTCTCTCAAAGCTAAATTGCTTCCAACGGTGTCGGCGTCGGGACTGCGATGGGAAATAATGGCAATAGAATGGGCATTATCAAGCATCTCTTTAATCTCTATGGCAATTTTACGTATGTTCATAAAAATTTAATATAGTGCGTTTGGAATGATCAATAACCAATGATCAATAACCAATGATCAATAACCAATGATCAAATTCCAAACAATATCAAATGATCAAAATTCAAAACGTTTCGTATTTTTTAATTTTGAATTTGTTTGGAATTTGGTGTGAGGGCAGGTCAAGAGATGCCCCTACGGTTATTGGTAATTATTAAAATTACAGAGGATACAGTTGTTTTCCAGTAGCTTCATCCTGCAAAATAATGGCTCGCGTAGGGCATGCTTCTGCGGCGAGTTTGATGGTTTCATCATCGGCCCCGTGGGCGTCTATGACAATGGCTTTTCCCTCTTCATCAAGCTGAAAAACAGACCCTGCAATGGCCACGCACGGCGCCGCGCCAATACAAAGATTGCGGTCCACGGTTACGATCATTTTGATACTTTGTTATAACTCCAATACACCTCAACCGGCTTGTCGTTTTTTGACCATCTGATATCAAGTTTTCCGCCTTTATAAGCGCTTGCGACCTTTTTCCCGATCTTCACCGCCAGTTGATTTTTTGTAGTGTAAACAACAATTTGATCTCCGGCGTTTTCGTCAATCCGCTCAACGCGATTCAAAATATCCGCCGCCTCGGCGCTTTTACCCATGTTCATCACAATGTGTTTGATTTCCTCTTTGTGCGGTCCAATTCCTGAACCGCTTAAATGCAAAATGCCGTCCGAAATGTGGCTTTTTTCTTCATGACACGCGGGGCAAACGCTCATTTTAAGCTCATCAACATGCTGCGGATTCAATTGTTCAAATGCGCGCCAACCATTATTTTCATACACGGCGTGGCAATAACGGCACAACAATTTTGTCCGTTGATATCCGGCTCTTTGAGATTCGGAATGGCGTTTTTCGAAAGATTTATCCGGCCTGCGCGGTTTTTCCCTGCTTGAATTTTTAGTTTTTTGAGAAAACATAAATGCGAATTTTAAAATATTTTCTTTATCTTGAGATAAAGGTCATTGGCCGCGTTCCAGTTGAGATTTTTCATATAATCCTCAATGTATGTTTTGCGGTCTGAACCGTAGTCAATGAAGTACGCATGTTCATACATGTCCAGAACGACAATCGGCATGGCACCCCAAATGCCCCCATGATTGTGGCTGTCACAAAGGTAGTTATGAAGCCGCGCGTCATTAAAATCATAGGCAAGTACTACCCAGCCGCGGGCCACCATGCCGGCAGCTTTAAAATCCTCAAGCCATTTTTCGTATGAACCAAATTCCGCTTCGATGGCTTTAACAAGGTCACCGTCGGCCTTGCCTTCTCCGCCCAGCACGTTGAAATAATATTCATGTAAAAAAATACCGTTGGCCGCAAAACTTTCTTCGCGTTTAAGTTCGCCATATTCGCTGTAGGTGGCGTTCGCGGCCGAGCGGTCAACGGTTTGCAATTTCTCCTCGATTTCATTGCGCTTGTTGACATAGCCCACATACAACTTGTCGTGGTGAATTTGCATGGTTTTGTCGGAAATGCCGATTAGCTGCTTGCGAAAGGGCAATGGTTTTGCTTCATATTTCATGGTTTTGTTTATTGAAAAAGTATTAAAAATGCCAAGAGCGTTATCATGATAGCAAAATTCATCAAAAGCACAATCCTTAGAGTCCACCATAAAAAATCGCTTTTGTGCCAAAATGGATTTTTGAGATGAACTCTAGAAAGGCATGCTCTATTTTATGCCCAACCATAAACCAGCTGAAAATTATGATATGATAAAAATGCGAAAAATATTTTCATTTTTCCCCATATCCATGCGAAAATCCTGCCGCCAGTGCCAAAATTCATTTGAAATTGTCGAAGATGATCTGAAGTTTTATGAAAAAGTTTCGCCTGTATTTAACGGCAAAAAATATTTAATTCCACCCCCGACGCTGTGTCCGGATTGCCGCTTTCAACGCCGCGCCGCGCGTCGAAATGAAAGACATCTTTACAAAAGAAAATGCAGTTTTAGTGGACAGGATATCGTCGCGCTTTATCCGGAAAACGCAATATTTCCTGTATACAGCCAAAAAATTTGGTGGGGTGACAAGTGGTCGCCGCAAAACTATGGCATGGATTTTGACTTCAATAGGCCATTTTTTGAGCAATTTTCAGATCTGCAAAATCGTGTGCCGCGGCTTCCGCTTCTCTCCAAAAATTCTGAAAATTCAGAATATACAAATCACGCAACCGATAATCGAAACTGCTATATGTCATCTATAATCTTTAGATGCGAAGACGTTTTCTATTCACGAAAGAGTTTTACTTCAAAATCTGTTATCGATTCGGCCTATATCTTCAATCATAGTGAACTGCTCTATGAGTGTTTTTGGGGAGAAAATCTCTATAATTGCAAATTTTCAGCATTCTGCTCAAATTCCTCTGATCTTTTATGCTGTTATGACTGTCGCGGTTGCAATAACTGTTTTATGAGCAGCAATCTGCGTAATAAAAGTTACATTTTTCGTAATCAACAATTAACAAAAGATCAATATCTGGTTGAAATGAAGAAGGTATCAACAGGAAGCCGAAAAAAACTCCATGAAATACTGGTAGATTTTAAACAACTCAGATTGCGGGCCATACAGCCAGCCTTAAGAAATGAAGATTGCGAAGATGTTGTTGGGGATTTTTTACTCCATTGCAAAGATGTTTATGAATGTTACTCTTCTTGTGGTGGAGAAAGCTGCAGATATTGTATTGAATTTGATGCTTCAAGCATCAGCAGTCATTCAAAGGACTGTATGGATAGTTTTGGCTTTGGCGGCTCAGAATTACTATATGAAGTGCATGCTCAGGCTAATGGTCATAACAACAAATTTTGCAACTGGTCATACGATGTTTCGGACAGCTGTTATTTGGACATGTGTCATAACGTGGCTAACTGCTTTGGATGTGTGGGACTGCATGCTCACGAAAAATATCACATTTTGAATAAACCATATACGCCGGAAAAATATGAAAAAATGGTTGCGCGAATAATTCAACACATGCAAAAAACCCGTTCGACAGGCTCAGAGCAGGCTGTGCGAGCCCCGCTAAGCGGGGCGAGCGCGCAGGCAAGTGAGATTGGGTCTCGCGGGTCCCAATTGAACGAAGCCGAGCTTACAAATAAAGAATGGGGTGAATTTTTCCCAATTCAGATTTCGCCTTTTCCCTATAATAAAACATTTGCGCAGGAATATTTTCCACTTACCAAAGAACAGGCTCTGAAAAGAGGCTATCAATGGGAAGATTCCAATCAAAAAGATTATAAACCTCAAACTTTTCAGGTTCCTGATAACATAGAAGATGTTCCTGAAAGTATTCTGAGAGGGCTTCTTGCATGCAGTGATTGCAAAAAAAATTTCAAAATCATCCGACAGGAATTACAGTTTTACCGCAAAATGAATCTGGCTATTCCGGGAAAATGCCCAGACTGCAGGTACAAAATAAGAATGTCTTTAGTGAATCCCTATAAACTTTGGTCTCGCGCCTGCGCCAAATGCCAGGCTCCCATACAAACGACATACGCTCCGGATCAACCTGAGATTGTGTACTGCGAAAAATGTTATTTAGAGGCGGTTTATTAAAAATTCATCGATAAATATTTTTTCTGTGGCCAACCTTTAATACCCAAAAAATATAGTTTTGGCCTTTTTTTGTTTGAATATGAAGAAGCAAACGGTAATTGCCTATGCGCAGCCTGTGGGTGGCTGGTTGAAAATTGTATAATGGGGTAATTACGGAAAAAATATTATTATGTTTTTTTAATTCATGGAGTTTTTCTATCATCCGTTCTTTGACTTCTTTTTCAAATTTTTTAAACTGTTTTTCGGCAGTTTTGGTAAATATAAATGTAATCATTAACCTTGAATTAAATCACGATATTACCTTTTCCGGACCTTAAAGAAGCTTTTAGTTCTTTTTGAAGCTTCTTTTTATTCTTCATCATTTCATAATTTTCCATATATTCCATGACGTTTTCATCACAACTTTCAAAATATGGAAGCAAAACCATCCTTCCCTGGCCACGATTAGTAACAATATATGTCTGTTCCGTAATAGAATTCGAGATGGCGCCTATTTTTTGCTGCAACTGCGTAGTGGTAATAATATGTGTCATGATATATAGTTTAATATATATTTCCACATATAGGATATCATATATATGATATCCGCGTCAAACGGATTATGGAGGAAAATACGCTATAAAAATTATGATAGAATAAAAACATGAACAAATTGTGAACAGTGTCTTAATTTTTTCTGATCTCATGCAAAAGCCCTGCCGTCAGTGCCAAACACAATTTGAAATTGTCGAAGATGACCTGGTTTTTTACGAAAAAATAAAAGTACCGGAACCGACGTTTTGTCCTACCTGCCGCCTTCAGCGGCGCCTGGCCTTTCGCAATGAACGCAATCTTTTTAAGCGCAGTTGCGATTTATGTCACGAAGAAATTGTTTCTTTTTTTTCATCAAAAGTTCCTTTTCCCGTGTATTGCCCCACTTGCTGGTGGAGTGACAAATGGGATCCGCTGGAATATGGCAGGGATTTTGATTTTAACCGTCCATTTTTCCCTCAATTTAAAGAACTGCTGTATGCGGTTCCTAAAGCGGCTTTACTGCAACTGGCAAACGAAAATTCTAAA
>CAZZPB010000128.1:0-4042 GCA_964655905.1 uncultured Candidatus Peribacteria bacterium | reverse complement strand
ACAAATTCAAAATTCAAAGCACAAAATTTAAAACATTTTGCATTTCGGTCATTTGATATTGTTTGGAATTTGATCATTGGTCATTTGATATTGTTTGGAATTTGATCATTGGTCATTTGATATTGTTTGGAATTTGATCATTGGTCATTGGTAATTATTTATATTGGTGCTTGATTATTGGTCATTTTTAACGTCAGCTTTTATTCAAAGAAAAAATCATTTAATCTCGTATACCTTGTTATCTTCCTTCTTCTCTAAAAGGTAACTCAGAAGGATAAAACCGCCGGTCAAATACGGAACCAGAAGAAAAGTCCAATTCATTTCAAGAAAAATATTAAAAAGCGCATGGAGAGATATGGCTATCAGCAATCCCTGAGCCATTTTTTCTTCACGAAAAGTAATATCTTTCTTAAAATGAAATATTGCGGCCAGTGTCCTAAAGATCGGCCATCTTTTTTGCTGTTGAGTGTCCTGCATAATCGGTTTCGCCAAATATGCCATACCGTAATAATAGCCAAATATGCCGGAAAACATCACATGGGCGAATGTTGAAAAAAGCGAACGGAAAATAAACGGATAGAGGATATTTTCCACTCCCCGTGAAGAGACAATATTGTAAAAGTAGATAACATTTTCCACAAAGGCAAAGCCCAACGCTGCGGTAACAGAAAATTCAATGGCGTCATCAATAGAATGTATTCTTCCACGTGTGGTTGTTTTAACAGCAAGAAATTTTGTCACTTCTTCAATAACGCCTACAATCAAAAAGGTCACTAAGACATCCAAAGGAATAAAAGACAAATTGGCAAATCCAATTAAATCATCTTTAAACGGGTGTGTGTAGGCAAAAGCGTTGATCCAGGGGAAAAATTGCCAAAGATACTTATAAACCAGCAGGGGAACGACAAAAAAAGCTCCCGAAAAAAATGTCAGCAGTGACATACTTTTGTGGCCAATCTGTTTTTTATAAAAAATGTAGCCCCAGACAACGGCGGGGACAACAGCAAGAAATGCTGAGAAAGCGACTTTAATAATGGCGTCATGTGACATATTGAACATAGTTTTTCAGGGGTTCCTTAGGAATAAGGTTTATCCCATAATAATAACACAAAAACGATCAGCAGGCGAGCTCGAAGGGCCTGTTAAGCAATTAACGCCCCGCCTTGGCGGGGCAACATTGTTGCCAGGATTGTGAAAATATGATAGGGTTGACTGGCTATAATTTTATGGAATTATAGTTATTTTTATAAATTTTTTGACTTTTCCGGCATGTCGTTTGACAAAATCATTGTAAAGGGAGCGAAAATTCACAATCTCAAAAATATCAATGTTGAAATTCCCAGAAATAAATTAACTGTTATTACAGGGCTTTCCGGTTCAGGAAAATCTTCTTTGGCGTTTGATACGATTTATGCGGAAGGGCAGCGCCGCTACGTTGAAAGCCTTTCAACATACGCACGGCAATTTTTACAATTGATGGAAAAACCGGAGGTGGATTCAATTGACGGGCTTTCCCCTGCCATTTCCATTGATCAAAAAACGGCAAGCCGAAATCCGCGTTCAACTGTGGGAACCGTGACAGAAATCTATGACTATTTACGTCTTCTGTTTGCTAAAATAGGCACTCCGCATTGTCCGAAGTGTAAACAAAAAATAAGCCGGCAGTCAGCAAGCCAAATTGTTGAAGCGGTTGCCAAAATGGAATCAGGGAAAAAAATCATGCTGTTGGCGCCGGTTATTCGCGATCGCAAGGGGAGCCACATCAAGGTATTTGAAAAGATAAAAAAAAGCGGTTTTGTCCGCGTCAGGGTTGACTTGGAAATTATGAGTATTCTCAATGTTCCGGCGCTGGATGAAAATAAGAAACATACAATAGAAATTGTGGTTGATCGCCTTGTGGTTAAGGATTTTCAGCGTCATACGCAAAAACTTTCTTCCGGAGAAGAAATTGAACTTCCAAACCCCGACCGCACAAGAGTCGCGGATTCCATAGAAACGGCTTTAAAACACGGAGAGGGCATTATGACCGTGTATGACGTTGATACCAATAAAGAAGAAATATTTTCCGAGCATTTTGCGTGTATCCAATGCGGTATCAATATTCCCGAAATCACTCCAAGAAGCTTTTCTTTTAACAGTCCGCATGGAGCATGTCCCGTGTGTCATGGGCTTGGAACAAAGCTGGAAATAGACCCAAAAATGATAATTCCCAATGACAAGCTCACTCTTGCTGAAGGAGCCATAATGCCGTGGTCGGCTACCACATCGCATTTAAACTGGTATAACCGCGTTCTGGAAACCGTGGCGAAAAATCATAAATTTTCCATGAATGTGCCTGTTGCGAAACTCAGTGAAGAAGCCATGAATATTGTTTTATACGGGACCAGCGAAAAAAAATATACCGTTGCCATTGATAACCAGCAGCGCGAAGGTGGTTTTCGCGGCGATTACATGACGACCTTTGAGGGAGTCATTCCCAATCTGGAGCGCCGTTATCTGGAGACAGATTCTGACTATATTCGAAAAAAGATCGAAAAATTCATGAAAATTCTCAAATGTCCTTCATGTAACGGCTACCGTCTCCGTCCCGAGGCCCTGGCCGTTCTTATTGGCGAAAAATCAATCATTGAAGTGACCAAAATGGCAGCAAAAAGTATTATTGATTTTTGTCAAAATCTGAAACTTTCAGAAATGGAAACGCAGATCGCGCGCCTTATTTTAAAAGAAATCATGAATCGTTTAAATTTTTTGGAGGATGTTGGACTTTCGTATTTAACGCTTGACCGCGCCGCCAATACTTTATCGGGAGGCGAAGCCCAGCGCATTCGTCTTGCTACACAAATTGGTTCCCGTTTATCAGGAGTAGTTTATGTTTTGGATGAGCCATCTATTGGTCTTCATCAAAATGATAATCAAAAACTCATCAATACCCTCATGTCTCTGCGTGATTTGGGCAACACCGTTATTGTTGTTGAACATGATATAGATACAATGTTGTCTTCTGATTATATTCTGGATATTGGCCCTGGAGCCGGAAAAGACGGAGGCCGTGTGGTTGCTGCTGGAATTCCAAAAGAAATTATGGAAAATCCAGACTCCATCACGGGACAGTACTTAAGCGGTAAAAAAGAGATTCCCATACCAAAAAAACGCCGTAAAGGTACAGGAAAAACACTAAAAATAATCAAAGCCTCACAGCATAATCTCAAAAATATCAACGTTACTATTCCACTTGGAACATTTGTTGGCATTACCGGCGTTTCGGGCTCAGGGAAGTCAACGTTGATCAATGACATCCTTGTGAAGGAGGTCGCCAGGGTCATTTATGGCACAAAAACGTCAGTTGGAGAGCATGAACGCATTGAAGGCATTGAACATCTGGATAAAATCATAAATATTGACCAGTCACCCATTGGGCGTACGCCACGCTCAAATCCTGCAACCTATACGGGCGTTTTTACAGACATCCGCGACCTGTTTGCAGGCACTTCCGAAGCAAAACTGCGTGGTTATAAGACCGGCCGCTTTAGTTTTAACGTCAAAGGCGGTCGTTGTGAGGCCTGCGCCGGCGATGGTCTCAAAAAAATCGAGATGCATTTCCTCCCTGATATTTATGTTTCCTGTGAAGTGTGTAAAGGCAAGCGCTACAACACGGAAGCCATGGAAATCACCTATAGGGGAAAAAATATTGCTGACGTGCTGGACATGACGGTTGCGGAAGCGCTGGAATTTTTCCAGGCTATTCCAAATATTAAGATAAAACTTGAAACATTGAACGAAGTAGGGCTTTCCTATATTCATCTTGGGCAGTCAGCAACGACTCTTTCTGGAGGGGAAGCCCAGAGAATCAAGCTGGCTACAGAACTTTCCAGGCGGTCTACAGGGCAAACGCTTTATGTTTTGGATGAGCCGACGACAGGTCTGCATTTCGATGATGTCCGAAAATTACTTGAAGTGCTCCAAAAGCTTGTTGATAAGGGCAATACGGTTATTACGATTGAACACAATCTGGATGTCATTAAATCCGTTGATTATGTCATTG
>CAZZPB010000127.1:0-8099 GCA_964655905.1 uncultured Candidatus Peribacteria bacterium | reverse complement strand
GAAACCGTAGGTTGCCCCCAGATCAAGAGGAGGTGGAAGCCAGATTTGTTTTGGAGGTGAAAAATGAATGAATATGAAATAGCGCCGCAGGTTGGGTCTCGTGGGTTCCCAACCGAAGGCGCACGAATGGGAAGGGGGCCCCCGCGAAAGCGGGGGTACCTGGGGGAAACCGTAGGTTGCCCCCAGATCAAGATGAGCTTGCGGCTGTTTTGATTTTGCGCAGGTATTTAAAGAGCAAAAAATAAAATAGGGAATAGGCATGCCTATTCCCTAGGGGGGAATTAACCAAAAATTTAATTTTCGGTTAATTCTTTGCATTATCATCAGAAAATCTTTTATTACATGTTAAAGATTTTTACGATGATTTTTAAACGGGAAAAATTTATTATTTTGGCTATTCGTCCCGCAAAAAACAATGAAAAAAGTCCAATGGCGGCGGAGCAGATTTTTGCTACGCTTCATGGCATGTTGCAGCCATTTTTTTCGGTTAAATTTTTGAACGGGTTTTTTCACAAAAAAGTAAGCTTTGAAATTTTTAATAGCGGCGGGCATATTTGTTTTTATGTATGTTGTCCGGCCGGTTTACAGCATGCCATAGAAGAACAGATATATGCGCAGTATTCGTGGGTAGAAATTGAAAAAATTCCAAATGATATGTTTGAAAAATCTTTTCCTTATGCGCTCGGAGTCGAAATGGCCCTGACTGATCCCGATATTTATCCTATTAAACGTTATGCTCAATTCGAGGATAAAAAAGCCAAAATTGCCCTCGACCCGTTGGCAGCCATGACTGCAACGCTTACTCTTTCTTCTACGCGGTTTGCTGCCGTGGTTTCCACGCCTTCGGCCTCCCTTCGCCCCGCTTTCGCCAAGGCTTCGGCGGGCTTTGGCGAGCTTCGGCGGGGTGGTGATTTCTTAACCCCGCCTTCGGCGGGGTCTGATGAAAACGTTGGTATCCAAATAGTTGTGCGGCCTTTAAAAGAAAAATGGCGGCGTATTTTTGTCAAATGCGTAAGAATAATGAAAAAAGGCATTTTTATGAACATTGAAACTCTACAAAAGCTTTACGCAAAAGCTTTTTGTGTGAGAAGCAGGCTGATAAAATTTATTTTTTTCCCGCTATATGCTTTTTTTTGGTTTCAGGGTCTGTTTGCGAACACCAGTGTTATTGGCAAATCCTTTGCGGCGCACGGGTCTGAAATCGAAGAGCAGATTTCAAAATTTCATGAAAAAGAAACGAGCATGGTGGCCGCGATAGATAAGGTGGGTAAACTCCTGTATGAAGTAAATATCCGAATTTTATACCTTTCGGAAGCCAAAAATAAACATCAGGCTTTTTCCAAATTGCAGGAAATTTGCGGGTCTTTCAAACAATTCCATATTCCGCATCTCAACGGCTTTAAAATCAAAAAACTTGTCAATCATCATACTGCGTATAAACGGTACAAAATGCGGGCCATGCACAAGCCTTTTGTTCTCAATATTGAAGAATTGGCGACTATTTATCATTTGCCAAATATGACGGTAACTACGCCAAATATTGATTGGGTTCTTTCAAAATCATTTGAACCTCCCAGGGACCTTCCCACTGAAAAAAACTCTCCTGCAAATGAATTGACGCTACTTGGGAAAACCACGTTTCGCTCGGATGGGCGGGCGTTTGGCATAAAAAACGCGGATCGTAGAAAGCATGTTTATATCATTGGAAAAACCGGCATGGGGAAATCTACCCTGCTGGAAAATATGATTTTTTCTGACATTTATGCCGGGCGCGGAGTAGGCGTTATTGATCCGCATGGTGATTTGGCAGATACTCTTTTGAAAGGCATTCCATCCAATAGAACGAATGATGTTGTCGTTTTTGATCCTTCCGATACTGATTTTCCAATCGCTTTTAACATGTTGCAGCATGACACCGCTTCTCTGAACACGCTTATTTGTTCAGGCTGTATCGGTGTTTTTAAAAAAATCTACGCTGAAAGCTGGGGGCCGCGTCTGGAACATATTCTAAGAAATACTCTTTTGGCGCTTCTGGAGTACCCAAATACGACTATGCTGGGCATCCCGCGTCTTTTACAGGATAATGAATTTCGTCGCCGCGTGGTGCGAAAAATTAGTGATCCTGTTGTCAAAAATTTTTGGCTCCATGAATTTGAAAAAATGGACCCAAGACTCCGGGTTGAAGCCATTTCGCCCATTTTGAACAAAGTTGGTCAGTTTCTTTCTTCTCCGATTATCCGCAATATTGTGGGTCAGCCACAAAGCAGGCTTGATCTGAGATTTGTCATGGACCAGAAAAAAATTATCATAATCAACCTTTCCAAAGGAAAAATCGGTGAAGATACTGCGAATCTTATTGGATCATTGCTTATCACCCAGTTTCAACTTGATGCCATGAGCCGCGCTGCTCTTCCGGAAGAGGATAGAGTCGATTTTTATTTGTATATTGATGAATTCCAGAATTTCGCGACTGATGCTTTCCTTAGTATTTTGTCTGAAGCGCGAAAATACCGGCTCAATTTGACGCTTGCCCACCAATATATAGCGCAAATTCCGGAAAATCTTCAGTACGCGATTTTTGGCAATGTTGGAAGTGTTATTTCTTTTCAGGTTGGCTTTGATGATGCCCAGAGTCTTACGTCACAGTTTTACGGACTTGCCAATCGTGATTCCCAGCAGCAGTCTAACGAAATCTTGCCAAATGATTTTGTCAGTCTAAAAAAACATAATGCCTATGCCAAACTATCCATTAATGGCGTGCCATCTCAGACATTTTCTTTTTGCACTTTCCCCCCGCTTTTGCGGGAGTCGCCCGATTGCGTGAAAAATGCGAACCGTCGCGAAAAGATCATACAGCTTTCACGTGAACGGTATGCCGTGGAACGCCAAAAAGTGGAAGACCGGATTCGTCGCTGGAGCGACGGGGTATAAAATGAGGTTTTGCTGTAGAGACGCAAAATTTTGCGTCTCTACAGCAAAACCGTTCCCTATTTTTCCAAAACCTCAATGCCCGGCAAATTTTTTCCCTCCAAAAATTCAACCATGGCGGCGCCGCCGGTGGACACAAAGGTAAATTGATTTTCTTTGAATCCCATGCGCTTGATTGCTTCAATCGTGTCTCCGCCTCCAACGATGCATTGTGTTTTTTTCTTTGATAAGACGAGGGTTTTGGCGATGGAACGGGTTCCTTTTTGAAAAGGTTCCAATTCTGAAAGGCCAAGCGGACCGTTCCAGATAACAGTTTTTGAAAGCTGAATAACTTTGATAAATTGTTTAATGGTCTCCGTGCCAATATCAAGAATTTTCATGTTTCCAATAACATCTTCCACTGGAATATGCGCCGTTTCGGCTTTTTCACTTATTTCATCCGCAACAATAACGTCTTTCGGCAAAACAAAATTGTCGTGCAAAGCTTCGGCTTCCAGCATTATATTTTGCGCTGTTTCAATTTTGTCCGGCTGATAAAGCGATTTCCCAACATTGTAGCCTGCGGCCGCCAAAAATGTGTTGGCCATGCCGCCTCCAATCAAAAAATAATCCGCCTTTGGCAAGAAATTTTCTAAAATACCAACGCGTGTTTCAACTTTTACTCCTCCGAAAATCACTGTCAGCGGTCTGCGCACTTTTTTGAGTAATCCTGAAAGAATTTCAACTTCTTTCTGCACGAGAAAACCCGCATAGGAAGGCAAATGTTTACTTATACCAACAATTGAAGCGTGCGCCCTGTGGGCGACTGCAAAACAGTCACTCACGAACACTTCTCCCAAAGAAGCCAGTTTTTTTGCGAAAACCGGACTGTTTTTCTCTTCCTCAGGATAAAAACGCACGTTTTCCAGCATGATAATCTCGCCAGGCTTCATGGCCATAACGGCTTTTTGGACTTTTTCACCAACGCATTGATCCAGTTTTTTTACGGGACGTTTCAAAAGTTTTGCAAGATGGACGGCAACCGGATTCAAACGCAAAGAAGACACAACTTTCCCGTCAGGTCTCCCCAAATGTGAAACAAGAATAATTTTGGCTTTCTGCTTTAGAAGGTGATTAAGCGTGGGGAGTGTCTGCACAATTCTGGTATCGTCCTCAATTTTTTTATTTTTGAGGGGCACGTTGTAGTCCACGCGGAGCAAAACCCTTTTATTCGCAAGTCGAATGTTTTGAAATTTTTTGATGTCCATGGTTTATTTTCTTAGCAATGTTGCCATTTCAATGGCTGCCTCTGCGTATTCTTTGCCCTTATTCAGCCCTTTTTTTGCGACCCTTTCTTTGGCCTGCTTTTCATTATTGACCGTTAAAACGCCAAAAATCACAGGAGTGTCGGAACATAGGCTGACATCCATCAGTCCGCGGTAGCATTGTTGGCTGACATGCTGGAAGTGGGGCGTTGCGCCTTTTATCACTACGCCAAGGGCGATAATAGCATGATAACGATGTTTTTGGGCAAGAAGGCTTGCCGCTATGGGAATTTCAAGAGCGCCCGGAACCCGAAAAATTTCAATGCGTTTTTCTTTAACTGAATTTGCGATAAGTGTTTCTTTTGTGTTCTTGAGGAGTTCAAGTCCCAATTTATCATTAAAACGCGCAAGAATGATTGCAAAGCGGAACGGCTTACCATTGAGATTAATTGGATTATTTTCAGATATTTTCATAATTCATGGCGTTTCATAACGTGCCAAAATGTCCACTTCAATATTAACATAATCTTTTTCTTTCATGCTGCCAAGATTAGTATTTTTTTCTGTAAATGGAATTAAATGAATCTCGAAATTTTTTGCCGTAATATTTGCGACAGTTAAACTAACGCCATTGATTGTAATTGAACCTTTTTTAACGATGAATTTTTTAAGATTTTTTGGAAATTGAATGGACAAAATATTGCTTTTGCCCAGGCGTTTTATTTTTTTGATTTGTACTTTTGCATCAACGTGGCCCGTTACAAAATGGCCGCTGATTTTATCGCCAAATTTTAGTGGAAGTTCAAGATTTATTTTTTTCTTTGGATGCCAGAGGCCGACGGTTGTTTTTTTAAATGTTTCCTGAATTGCTTCCACGGAAAAAATTTCTCCGGCTCTTTGAACAACTGTAAAACATATACCATCAACACTAACTGAATCGGATGCTTTAAGGCGTCGGGCAAGTTTTTGGGCACGAATGCTTATTTTACGCAGACCGCTGCGTTTTTTTATGATTTTTACTGTGCCGATTTCCTGAATAATTCCTGTAAACATTAGACGAGCCCCCGCGAAAGCGGGGGCTTTGTTAAGAAATTAACGCGACCGAAGGGAGCAACATATCCGTATTTTAACATTAATTTATCGGAAATTTAAAAAACATCTTTAAAAAGAGCTGGAGCCAAGGCTGACAACTTTTTTTGATTGGGTCTCGTGGGCCCCGATCAAAGAAAGTTGACGCTGGTGAAAGCTCTTTTTAAAGATAACAACTCGGAGGGGGGCTTCGCGGGGGGAACCATCTGTGCCCCCCCGCGTCAGTTTAACATTTTTTCATATTCTGTTTAAAAATCGGTTAATTCAGGCTGTTATTCTGGCGCTACTTATTTCTTAATTTTACTTCTATGAGAAGTGTCAATAAAGTCTTGCTCATGGGTTATTTGGCCGCCGATCCGGAAATGAAGAGCACACCGGCCGGCCAGACCGTGACAACGTTCAAAGTCGCTACCAATCGCGATTGGAAAAGCAGCGACGGTGAAAAACATGAAGCTGCGGATTTCCACAAAATTGTGGCCTGGCGCAAGCTGGGTGAAGTCTGCGGTGAATATTTAAAAAAGGGCTCAGGCGTTTATCTTGAAGGACGTCTTTCCAATCACAGTTTTAAGGATAAAGAAGGGAAAAATAAACTGATCACTGAAATTGTGGCTGACGCCGTCAATTTCATCAGTATCAAAAAGGACAAGGATATCGAACAGATCAACCTGGTTGATGTTCAACCGTAATTTTACAGAAGATGTGGCATCAATTAGAATTGACATGTAGGGCGGGTTGCGACCCGCCCGAAATTTTAATTGATGCCATGCTTTTAAGTGTCATTATTCCCACATATAGCCGGTCGGATATTTTAAAAAAATGTTTAAAAGCGCTTTTTCATCAAACGCTTCCCAAAAAAGATTATGAAATTATCGTGGTGGATGATGGAAGCAAAGATCAGACAAAGGCTACGGTAAAACAATTTCAGAAAAAATATTCAAATCTTTATTATCTGTACCAGAAAAATCAGGGGCAGGGGATTGCCCGTAATATTGGTCTGAAAAAGGCAACGGGGGATGTTGTTGTCTTTATCGGCGATGACATTATTGCGGTACAGGATTTTTTAAGTGAACATTTACGTTTTCATCTCCGCTTTTCTAAAGAAAATGAAGCTGTTTTGGGGCTGACACTCTGGCATCCAAAAATTCACGTCAACGATTTTATGCGCTGGATGACAAACGGATCATCAATATTCGGCCGTTTTGGAGGGCATCAATTTGCATATGAAAAACTGGAAGGAAAAAAAGAAGCGGATTTCAATTTTTTTTATACCTCAAATATTTCCCTCAAACGCGCGCTTCTGGAAAAATATCCGTTTGATCCGGATTTTTCGAGATATGGCTGGGAAGATATTGAACTGGGCTATCGTCTGTATTTACGTGAAGGCTTGCGCATATATTATAATCCTGCCGCTCTGGGATATCACGATCATATGATGGATGAAGAAGTTTTGGTCCATAGAATGCGCAGTATTGGAGCTTCGGCGCGGATGATTCACCATCGCTATCCTGAATTAAAAAAAGTGCCTCCGGCGTGGAAATACCTTATTTTCTGGCTTTTGGGAACGCCCCCGGCGCTTTTTTTTGCTAAACTTTTTCATCGAAATTTGTATTATTACGCTCTGTCGAAAAAATATTTTCTGGAGGGGTTGAAAATGAATAATGAATAATGAATAATGGGTGAGTAGCAGGTAGTAAATAGAATGCAGTAAGGGATATGGATTTTTTTATACATTATGAGATTTCGTAATTTTCTGGCTTTTGTCCTTTTATCAACAACATTTGCGCTTTTGCTTGGCGGTTGCGTGCGTAAAGAAAAGCCGGCTGTAAAAAAAGCTTCTGAAACGATTGAACTTGCTTATTACAAGCTTTTTGACGATGAAGATGTGCTTGTGCCTTTGATTCAGCAGTATAGAGCGAAACATCCGAATGTGACGATTAAATACCGCAAATTTATTGATCCTGTGGAATATGAAAAATTGATCGTTAATCAATTTGCTGAAGGTGAAGGGCCGGATATTTTTTCCGTGCCCAATCAATGGCTGTTGCCAAATACAAAAAAACTTTCTCCCCTGCCGCCTGCCGCAATGTCACCCAAACAATTTGAACAAACTTTTGTAAATGTGGCCTCGAATGACCTTGTTTTGACCGACAATGCCGACGGCGTCCGTAAAGTGTATGGTTTGCCCCTTATGGTGGATACTTTGGCCCTTTACTATAACAAAGCTTTTTTCGAAGATAAAATTCCGGCCCGCGGCCGGCCGGCCGCGACCTGGGAAGCCCTAAATGATGATGTTTTCAAGCTCACAAAAAAAGATAACAGTTTTGAACGTTTTGAAGTTGCAGGCATAGCGATGGGCCGTTCCGACAATATTTTGAGAGCCGTTGATGTTCTGTATATGCTTCTGCTGCAATTTAAAACACATTTTTATAATGAAAATATGTCCCAGGCCGTTTTTGCCCAGCAACAACAGACAACAGCTGCGGGGCTCTTTTTGAATCCGGCCGCGGAGGCTATGCGTTTATATACCAGTTTTGCCCTTCCATCCAATAAAAACTACTCATGGAACAATTATCTCGCCCCCGCCGCTTCCAAAACAAAAGAACTGGAAACATTCGCGCGCGGAAAAGTGGCAATGATTTTTGGATATTCCTATCTTTATGAACAATTGAAAAGCGCTTTGAAGGATCTCAAAGAAAAGGGCTTGCAAACTGTTGATATCAAGAATGTAAGGATCAGTGGAGTGCCCCAGTTGAAAGATCCCGCCGTTTCAAATTCTTCGCGCGTGACTTATGCCAATTATTATGCTGAAACTGTGTCCAGGACTTCAAAACATTCAAA
>CAZZPB010000126.1:0-5503 GCA_964655905.1 uncultured Candidatus Peribacteria bacterium | reverse complement strand
ATCAATTTTCAAACAAATTCAAAATTCGAAGCACAAAATTTAAAACATTGTTTTGGATTTTATATTTCGGTCATTTGATATTGTTTGGAATTTGGTGCTTGGTTATTGGTAATTTTTAACACATGCTCTTTATTCAAAGAAGAAAACGTATGATCCCCGATTCCCATCCGCTCAAATCCTATTGGCATTTTATAATGGACAGACCTTTGTAAATCGGGTATAGTCCGCAGGCTATTCAAACCTTTAAACAAAATCTAATGTCAAAAATTATCAATATTGCCATTATTGCCCACGTTGACCACGGCAAAACAACGCTGACCGACTTTTTGCTCAGGCAGGGGGGCGCGTTCAACACTCACGAACAGGTTCAAGAGCTGGTCATGGATTCAAATGCGCTGGAGCGCGAGCGCGGTATTACAATTCTGGCCAAAAATTCAGCAATTCATTACAAAGACATCAAAATTAACATTGTTGATACGCCGGGCCACGCCGATTTCAGTTCCGAAGTGGAACGGGTTCTCAAAATGGCGGATACTGTTTTATTGCTTGTGGATGCCAAAGAAGGCCCGATGCCACAGACAAAATTCGTTCTGCAAAAATCACTGAAACTTAGCATACGCCCAATTGTGATCATCAATAAAATTGACAGAAAAGATCAGCGCGCACATCAGGTTGTGGATATGGTTTTTGATCTGTTTGTTGCTTTGGGAGCGACCGACGCCCAGCTTGATTTCCCTATTGTTTATACCATCGGACGCGAGGGCATTGCCAAACTCAAAATGGAAGAAGAAGGCAAGGATCTTATTCCTCTTTTTGAAACAATCATCAAACATGTGGAGCCATATCCTGACAGGAGCGCTGCAGGCCTTCAGCTTCAGATAACCAGTCTGGGCTATGACGACTATATTGGCCGCATAGGAATTGGCCGCGTGACCCGCGGCATCGTAAAAAATGCCTCAACGGTGGCCATTTGCAGACGCGATGGCAAAATTACAGGCGGTAAAATTACAAAACTGTTTACATTTGAGGGTCTGCAAAAAGTTGAAATTCCCGCATCGGAATGCGGCGATATCGTTGCCATTGCCGGAATTCCGGACATCAGTATCGGGGAAACGATCACTGACCCTGGAAATCCCGAACCGCTGCCGCTTTTAGAGATAGATGAGCCGACTCTTTCGATGAATTTTATCGTGAATAACTCCCCTTTTGCCGGTAAAGAAGGCAAATTCGTCACAAGCCGTCATTTGAAAGACCGTTTGGAACGTGAACTTGAAACCAACGTTGGATTGCACATTAAAGAGCTGGAAGGAACCGATGGACACAGCGTTTCCGGCCGCGGTGAATTGCACCTTGGCATTTTGATTGAAAACATGCGGCGTGAGGGCTACGAGTTGCAAATTTCTCAGCCAGAAGTCATTTACAAAATGATCAATAATGAAAAAATGGAGCCTGTGGAACAGCTTGTCCTAAATGTTCCGGACGCGTACACCGGAGTTGTTATTGAAAAACTCGGCCGCCGCAAAGGAGAAATGCAGAGCATGAAATCTGAAAACGGCCAAACGCAGCTTGAATATCTTGTGCCGACGCGCGGCCTGCTTGGCCTGCGTTCGGAATTTATCATGGACACGCGCGGAAACGGCCTTATGGATCACAGTTTTTACCGCTATGAACGCTACAAGGGTGAATTGGCGCGTAGAGCCAACGGTGTGATTATTTCCGGTGAAAATGGCACAAGCGTGGCGTTTGCCCTGTGGAACCTGCAGGAGCGAGGCAGCCTTTTTATTGGGCCCGGCAGAGCCCTTTATGAAGGCATGATTATTGGCGAAAGTTCCCGTGGCGGCGATCTGGTAGTGAATCCATGCAAAGAAAAAAAACTTTCCAATATGCGCACAAGTGCCAGCGACGAAGCCATCCGCCTTACCCCTCACCGCGATTTAAGCCTTGAACAGGCCATGGAATTTATTGAAGGCGATGAACTTGTTGAAGTAACGCCAAAATCCATCCGTCTACGCAAAAAATATCTGACCGAAAACGAGCGCAAACGGCACGGGAAAACAGTATGAAGTCGTTGAACCTTATCATCTCGACCCACCGCAGCGCGCCGTAGGGATCGCAGATCTGCGTTCCCTACGGCGCTGCTGGCCCTTACTCCTCAACCTCACCTTTTCGCTCCGTTAAGCCCTGCAAAATGGCGCGGCGCGTTGTTCCGATGTTGGAGAAAATACGGAAAGTGAAAACAAATGTCGCGGCCAGATAAAGGTCCAGGCCGAGCTTATCGCCAAGAAGCGTAATGGCAATGGAAAGAACGATGTTGAAAACCAGTCCGGTAATAAAAATGACGGCATCAAAACGGTCATTGGTAATTTCCGCTCTTATGGCGCCAAAAAGCGCATCCAAAATACCCATAATCACCACTGCGGTATATTTTGTTAACTCAAGCGGAATGGGAAAATGAATGCCCAAACCAAGTAAAATGCCGATAATAATGCCAATAATTGCCCAGATCATTTTAGAGTAGTAAGTAGCAGGTAGTAAGGAATGAAGCTCCGAAGTGCTTACGCACGGGGTATCTCTTTCATTCAAGCTGCGCTTGTCGCCTTTCGGGCGAACGGCATTCATTCATTGGCTCATGCCAATGGTATTCTGAAGCCCGCTTCTACGGGGAGCTTCATGCGAGCGCACGGCGCGAGCGCGCAGCGAGGCGAAGAAGAGGGCGCAAGCCAGTTCTGAGCCGAAGCGAGCTCTATCAAATAAGAACAGGTATTTACTTTTTCTTATAGATGACTTTCTCATTATCTGTCCCCGAAATGCGCAAGTCAATATATTGAAGCTGTGTTTTGTAAATATCCAGTTTTGGAATGGCCTTTTTGAGCTTTTCCAATTGCGTTTGGAGATCCTTGCCCATGTCAATCCACACCGTAAAGTATTTTTCAGTCAAAAGATGAACTTCCCGTTCACGGCTGAAATAAAGGGCATTCAACACTTTTATTCCAAATTTTTCTTCAAAAAGATGAATCGCTTTCATCATATAATCAAGCCGTTCCTGCGGCAAAACAGCCGTATGCAATGGCAAAGCCTCATCGGTCGCAATTTTTATATAGGGCAAATCCGGATTTTCGGTGTTTTCATCAGTCAAAAATCCAAACGAATTCATCAGGTATTTTTTTTGCACGGCGCCAATAACATTGATGACATTTGCAATGATCGGAAATTTTTCAATTTCAATTCTCAGTTTTTGAGGCAAAATTTTCTTGATTTTCAACTGTTTCATTTCTGGATATAGCGGTTTTAGCTCATCCGTAAGCCTTTTTTCGCTTATAAAAAAGATATTTTTTGTTTTGAAAGATTCCAGATACGGAAGGGCAGGACTGCCAGTATTCACTTTCACGCCATCCTCAAAAATCTCAACAGCTTTGAGGTCAAAAAAATGCGAGAAAAACAAAAGGTACACAAGGGCTCCAGCAAGGGCTAAAGTAAAAAAAATCGCCAGAGCCCTGCGCCCTTTTCCAGATGACCCGCTTAGCGGAGCCGGGCTGATCATGAGATTATTTTTTTTTGCCCTTCTATTTTTTTTAAAAAAAAAGCTTTTTGGCTTTTTAAAGCTCAAATACGGCGAACGCAGTTCAGTAATATTACTTTTTGTGCCAATTTTTTTCTTTGATTTTGATGGAAAAAGACGCATGGTCTAAAAATAGAGAAAACCGGCAATACTCACAAGCACAAGTCCACCAAAAATTACCGCCATCTGTTTCACGAGTTTTCGATTGCCAAATACATACATCATCCCAACTTTTTGAACCATATTCAGCGTAAGAACCAAAAGTATCACGTTCTTGGCTTCGGTATTGCTCATGAGCTTCCCTGCGCTTGTGGCCGCGGAAATAATGACAGGATCATCAATGGCAAAAAATGCCATCAGCGCAGCAACAACATAAAAAAGATTAATTCCAACATAGGATAAAATAATTTTTGCCAACAAAAGAGCGCCAATAATGTAGCCACCCAGTTTAAAGGCTTCCTTAAGCTCAAAAGGAGTTTTAAATGTTGTCCTGTGTTCAACATGTTCCTGTTTTTTGCTTAACAGAAGATAAAAACCCGTAATCATCAAATAAATAAACATCATGCTGATTGGAATAAGAGTCCTTGTAAAAAGCTCAGCATTCAGTGCCCGCAGTTCAATAAAAGTTCGCAAAAAGCTTATGCCGCAGGCCAAAACAATGCCCGTCACAAATGGGCTGCGGATTTCAGGATGCAGTTTACTTTTATGCGCGAGCGAAAGGGATGTAGCGGTACTTGAATACAATCCCCCGATTAAACCTGTTATACCAATCCCCTTTTTCCTTCCGATTGTTTTGACGAGAATGTAACCCAAAAAGCTTATCCCTGAGACCAAAACGACTAAAAACCATATGCGGTAAGGGTTCAAAATATCAATTTGGCTGAAATTTGATGGCAGCAGAGTGTTTGGAAAAAGATAATTAAAAATCTGTCCGTCATAATTTTGATTGGGCAAAAAAGGAAGGATAATAAAGGCAATAATGGCAAATTTAATAGTGTCAAAAAGCTCCCTGCTGTTAATATTGATCACGGCCCTGTGCAAAAAATCGCGGAGAGAAAGAATCAGCGTGATGATAATCGCGATGGCGATTGCCAGTTGCATGTAACCAAACATCGTCATGGCTCCAAGCAGAAATACAAGAATTGTACTGATTTCCGTTGTGACGCCGATACGTTTTTTTGTTATCGAAATGTAAATATACGAAGCGACAATCAGAGCCAGCATCGCCCCCAGGGAAAGAATAAATAGAAGAGGATGAAATGTTTTTCCCAAAAACGCCGCGATGGCTCCAAATAAACAAATAAGGATATCCGTACGGATGCCGATCGCGCTGACGCCTTTTTTCACCTGCCTGGCTTTTTCGCGCTCAAGCCCAATGAGCGCTCCGACCAAAATACTGGCTCCTATTGGTAGAATAAGTTCTGTAAATTCCATGGTTCCCATATTACCATACACGCGTGTATGGAACAGGCATGCCTTGTTTCCTACACACGACCTATCCTCTAGGCAGAAGCAAAATTTTTCACGGCGTCTTCAAGCGCTTTCAGTAAAATTGCCTTGCGCACCTTGGCCTGCATCTTGTTTTTTCGTTTACGCAGAGTGCTTTTTGGCCTTAAAGAATTCATGGTAGTCAGCCCATGCTGGTGATTGATATGTTTGTTGGACATCGCAAAATATAATAAGAACTCTCGTATTTAAGCGGAAAAGCAGCTGTAAGTCAAGAATAACCAATGATCAAATTCCAATTCATAATGATTAATAACCAAGCACCAATATAAATAATGACCAATAACCAATGATCAATTTTCAAACAAATTCAAAATTTGAAGCATAAAATTTGAAACATTGTTTTGGATTTTATATTTCGGTCATTTGATATTGTTTGGAATTTGGTGCTTGGTTATTGGTAATTTTTAACACATGCTCTTTATTCAAAGAAAAAAA
>CAZZPB010000125.1:0-4140 GCA_964655905.1 uncultured Candidatus Peribacteria bacterium | reverse complement strand
ATAATTTAGAAAGTTTTCATAAAATAGTGATAATGTATCTGCGGTCGTACGATTTAAAGGCTTGGTAGTAGGTTTGAGATCTGAAGGTTGTCTTCTAATGAATGTCATAAAGGCGAAGACAGAAGGAATCGACGAAATAATGGCTTATTAATAAGAAGAAAGCACTTTTCTTTTAAAATTACAAACAGGCCTAAGGTATGTGTTGCGCGTTTTTCCAAACAGGCCCCTACAAAAGCATTTCTTTTTCATTACCAATGGCTCCACCTTCGGGAACAATCTTCCACTGCACTTCCCTTTTCAAACGACCGCGAATACTGAAACCCGCCGCTTTTTTATGTCCGCCACCGCCAAATTTGCTTGCCAACGCTGCAACATCGACATCGTCGCGTTGAGTGCGAAAAGAACCCTTAATTTGCCCATTTGCATCTTCATTTAACAATAAGGCAAATTTTGACCCTGGAACTGAATTTAAAAAATCCACAACTCCGGAAATTTCATCGCTCTCGGCCGAGCATTCAGAAAAATCACGGTTCGTAATTAAAGAAACCGTGACTTCCCTCCTCATTCACGTAGGCATTTTCCAGTACGCGCCCCCACAATTTAAGCGTAGAAATTGGCGTGGTGCGAAACAGTTTTCGCGCTACAACATTCAGACGACCGCCCAATTCCATCAGACGTCCTGAAATTTCAAAAACATCAATATTTGTATTTGAATGCATCAAGCTGCCGGTATCATTGTAGATACCGCACAAAAGAGCCGTAGCAATGGACGGAGTTATCTTCAAATTACAAAACTCAAAAAATTTATAAAGCATCAGGGTTGTTGAGGCGGCAGCGGGATCAACAATATTGATTGTGCCGAAATTATCATTGGAAGAATGATGGTCAAAATTGATCACCGGCACATCCCCATAAAAAATATCAGGATATATTTCATGATACCGCGTCATGTAAGAAGCCCCCGCGTCGGAAACGATAATAAGATCATAATGACGAAAATTGAAGTTTTTTATGACCCTGTTCATATCAGCAAGAAAAGAATATCGCTCCGGAATATCATCAATACAGGCCATATCAACCTTTTTCCCCCACTGCTGCAATCCCAAATAAAAAGCGCAGGAAGCGCCCAGCGTATCCCCGTCCGGCCGCTTATGCGAAATAGAAAGAATATTATGAGATTTTTCGATGAGTTTTTTGGCTTGTAGAAACTTTTCTGGCATAATGCTTTTAAATTACTGATTTTTTACTCTCAAACTGCAAATATATATTTTTAGTAGCGGAGTTTAGCGAAGTACCAAAAAATTTGCAAGAAGATCTCCATGAAACTCACAAAAGTCATCTTTATGGGAACGCCGGAATTGGCCCTGCCGTCATTACAGGCCCTTATTGACGACCCCCATTTTGAGATCAGCGCAGTTGTAACACAGGAGGATCAAAAAATTGGCCGAAAACAGGTTCTTACACCACCGCCGGTAAAAAAATTAGCGTTGCAGCATAATTTACCCGTATTGCAGCCCAACAGTTTGAAAGAAAACGGGGATTTTTTTACATTGATAAAACACCTACAACCGGACTTTATTGTCGCAGTAGTTTATGGAAATATTTTACCAAAAACATTATTGGAAATTCCAAGTCTAGGAGCCATAAATATTCATCTTTCACTGTTGCCAAAATATCGTGGCGCCTCCCCTTTCGCAAGCGCTCTTTTGAATGGAGAAAAAGAAACCGGGATTACTTTTATAAAAATGAATGAAAAACTGGATGGCGGCAACGTTCTTTTCATGCAAAAAATATCAATTGAAAAACAGGACAACAGCGCCAGTCTGGGTACAAAACTTGCTCTTCTGGGAGCAAAATTCCTGCCCCATGTTTTGAAAGATATTGAAGAAAATAACATTCGGGAAACTCCTCAAAATGAACTATTGGCGACATATTGTCATAAAATAAAAAAAAGTGATGGTCTCATTGATTTTGCCACTCTAACCGCTGAGGAAATATCCAATCGCATCCGTGCATACGCCCCATGGCCTTCATGTTTTATTTTTTGCGGAGAAAATGAAACGCTCCGTCCGCCCAAGGTGAATGGAGAGTTTCATGCGAGCGCACAGCGCGAGCGCGAACAAGCAAAAGAATCCCCGTCCTGGCGGGGATCTGAACCGAAGCGAGCTTTATTAAAGAGACTAAAAATAATTGAAGCGGACATTGATATGGAGAAAAACATCACACCAGGCAGCGTCATTGATCTGACAAAAAGCAGTATTGGCATCGGCACGAAAAAAGGTCTGTTGATACCCAAAAAAGTCCAGCTGGAAGGGAAAAAAGCGATTACTATTCAGGAATTTCTCGCCGGTAATCGGGAACTGCTTAGGTTAAAAAATCGCTTGCCAGGGCAAAATAAACAAAAAGGAGTACCTGCCCCGGATACAATGAAAAGAAATAGTGATCAAAAAATCCAATCAAAGTAATGCCTGCCAACAGACTTAGCATGGCAGCGCAGTAGTGCCGTTGAATACCGGACTCAAGCTGTCTACGTTTAACTGTAAAACAGTAAAAAAGATATCCAAAAAGAAACAAAAAAATTCCTCCTCCAACAACGCCAAGTTCGTTCGCAGAGAGAAGAAAAATGTTGTGCACGGGCTGATACTGCCATGGCATGAGTTTGGTGGCGATGAATTGTTGCATATTTTGGGTAAAACCGCCCAGGCCAACGCCAAAAGGATAATGCAACAGCATATCTTTGCTGGACATGAGATATAGGCCTCTTTCCTGCAGAGCCGGAATCAAACCGCCATTGATATTTTCAAAAAAAAGAAGCCTAAAAATAATATCCTCAAGATGAAAAACAACAATAAAAAACAGCGCCAAAGTAATGACAAATAATACGCTGCGAAGAGATATTTTGTGATTATCAAAAGATATGTACACCAAAAAAACAAGTGCTAAAGCCGCAAACGCGCTGCGTGAAAAAGTCAACAAAAAAGCTGACCCGATAAGAATAACAAAAGGCCAGTAAATCCACGCATGACGACGAAAATGAGCAAAATTAAGAACCAAAGCCATAAACAGGGCCCCTCCCAAAACATTGGCATGTGGAAAAGTACCAAATGCTCTCACAATTTTTTGCGCATTCAGATCAATTTTCCCCACTCCCAATGTTTGTGCAGTTACTATTGGTTCTCCAAAAAATTGAAGACCAAGAGAACTTTGCAGAAGATATTGAAAAATGGCAGTCAAAGACTGAAAAGCCATACCTAAAATCAATATAATTACAATTGTTTTTGTTTTTATTACATTATTAACAATAAGAAGATAGAGCACAAAAAACTCCATAAAGCGGAAAACCTGTAGAAGGTGAAGCCATTTATCCGCGGCAAAAGCCACACTACCGAGCATCGCAAATAAGAACGCCACCAACAGAAAAGTAAATTTCTGTTCACCAAAATGAATAAAGGTTTTTCTTTCATTTTTCCAAAAATCAAGTATCCAGAACGTAAAGGCGGACAAAAGAAAAATGTCGGAGGCATAAAGAAAAAAGGACGTATAGATATTAAAATTTCCACTTAAAAAAACCTGTCCGCCATAAATCAAAGTCCTGATCTGAAATGGGAAAAAGATAAAAAATAAACACAAAAAAAATCGGCTGGCATCAAGAAATTGAAAGTTTCTGATTTTATTTGAAATTGAAACTTTGAACTTTGACATTGAATTGACACTTAGGTAAAGAAGGCAGATATGCGTTTCTTACGGATTTCGAATCTGACTTCATTGCGGCCTTGAAGGTTTTTTTATTTTATCGCGGGAGACACCCTGTTGTGTCTTCGGTTTTGTCTGCACAGGTATAAGTCCCTGAACCGGCAATAAAGCATTGATGCCGTCTTCAGCGTTTTTAACAGCATTTTCTATTGGAATGGCGGCAAGAATCGAGTTGATTGCACTGCTGAAAATTTCGTCATAGCGCCGGGCATCATATACGGGCAAACTTTCCGCAAAGCCGGTCTGCTCGGCAAAAACACCATAAATCGGATCCTTTTTTTGATCTTCAACCATATCACGGCGGCTCGTTGGACGATGGGTTTTTTCGTTGTAAAACTGGAGATTTTCCTTTGAACTCAAAAACAAAAGAAAATCCCATGCTTCTTT
>CAZZPB010000124.1:0-4103 GCA_964655905.1 uncultured Candidatus Peribacteria bacterium | reverse complement strand
GGTCCCTGCAGCCAAACCTGCGTTCCCTACAGCCAAACCCGCGTTCCCTGCAGCCAAACCTGCGTTCCCTACAGCCAAACCCGCGTTCCCTGCAGCCAAACCCGCGTTCCCTACAGCCAAACCCGTTATTTTTTTATTTTTATGTTTATTTTTCATGTTGCTTTTTATTTTTTGGCTTTATTTAATCCTGTTATTTTAGCACAAAAACGCCGCCTCTCTCAATGCAGGAGCGGCTCAAAAACAATAATATGGATTGACCAATTCAAAATATATTTTGTAGGGGAAGGGCACGGCCCTGTCTCTGCAATTTTTTATAATTTTTCGCGCAGGCCGAGTGTCCACCGCTGCGCCACATCTTTTAATTCCATATCAATAATTTTTTGGCCTTTTGATGTAAAAATAAGCCGTGGCGTTTTTGTTGTTTTTCCAATGGCGTAGGGCGTTAAACGATATTTTTTGCATATTTTGAGAAACTTTTTTTCATTCGTAAATGCTATTTCGCAGACAAAACCGCCGGTTTCGCTAAAAAGTTTTTGATCTTCACGTAGGGTTTTTTCGGGAACGGCATCCAGGTTGATGTTGGCTCCAAAAAGGCCTGCACCGCGTCCGCCCAGGCACATTTCAGCTACAGTTACCGCCAGGCCTCCTTCGCTTATGTCGTGAGCGCCTGCAATAGCCTTTTCCGTGACCCCTTCGACCATGACAGATATTTCTTTTTTCGCCTCGGCAAAATCCGCGTGCGGCACATTGGCTCCCAAATGTCCCAAAAGACGATAGTATTCCGATCCGCCAAGTTCATTTTTTCGCTTGCCTAAAAGGTATAATGTACTTCCGCCATGTTTAAATTCCATTGTTATGGCCTTTTTAGAGTCATCAATTTTGCCGATACAGCAAATAATGGCTGTGGGAGCCACGTGGCCATGCTGACTTTCATTATAGAGACTGACATTTCCAGAGATCACAGGCGTTGGATATTTTGGATGATTGAGCAGTTTGAGTTTCGCGCATGCATCATGAATGCCGGCAATTCCCTCTTTCAGCTCTTCCATCTGGTCAGGTTTTTCAGGATTGCCATAGTTAAGGCAGTCAGTTATGGCGACAGGATAAGCCCCGACAGCCGCTACATTGCGCATGGATTCAACAACAGCGTTCACCGCGCCATCATAAGCGCTGATCAAACTGTAACGCGGATTACAATCCGTAGAAAAAGCCATCCCAATTTTTTTTGTCTTCTCATCAACATTTTCGTCCAGCAAGGGAGCGATCACGGAAGCATCGGCAATACCCGCTTCAAGAACGATAAAACCCTGAACCTGTTTGTCATAACGTTCATAAACCGGCTTGCGGCAGGCAATATTTTCTGATGATAACAAACGCGCGAAAAGCGCGTTCAAATCTGAAGGAATGGATATTTTAGGTTCCTGCAGCTGTTTTTTTGTTTTTTTGAACGGACGATTGTATATCAGGCCTTCGGTAATAGCTTTGGAAGAAGCATTTACCACCGTTTCACCATGATATTTCAGGATATAATTTCCTTTTTTGACAGTGCCAATATGGCTTGCCCGTGCGTTTTCCGCCATCGAAGGCAGATCCCACGTTTTGTTATAATGATCAAGAATTAGGCGCGTCAAACCTGGATGGCACATCCATGTAAAACGTTCCTGCGTTTCGGAGCAGGCAATAACATAGGGCGGCAAATGTAGAGACGCAACATCTTGCGTCTCTACATTTGCCGCAAAATCTTGCGTCTCTACATTTGCCGCAACGTGGACGCGTCCAAGGTCAATTTCGGCTCCAAGGCCGGCGCGCGCCACCTGTTCAACCGTGGAACACGTTACTCCCCCGGCGCCCATGTCCTTAAAACTGACTTTTTTGATCAATTTTCTTTTTTGCAGAATTTCAAAAAGTTCATATGTGGCAGCCAAAATATGGCGTTTTAAAAAAGGATTTGGCTCCTGCACGGAACTTTTATTTTTTTCTTTTTCCGATTCTTCCAAAATTCCGGAAGCAAAAGAGGCGCCGCCCATGCCGCTTGCGTCCGTCGCCTTGCCAACAATGATAATATCCCACTTTTCTTTCGCGGCCCGGGGCGGAACAAAAGAATGAATGATGCAGGATTCTTTTACCAATCCGACACACACAACGTTCACAAGACAATTATCGTTATAGGAAGGGTCAAAATACAGGTCACCTCCAATATTTGGAACCCCAATTGGATTGCCGTATCCCCCAATGCCCGCAACAACTCCATTGGCGATTTGGCGGGTCATATTTTTTTTGAGATCGCCAAAACGAAGAGCGTCCATGATGCCAATGACGCGCCCTCCCATACAGGCAATGTCGCGGACACAACCACCAACACCTGTCGCGGCTCCCTCAAAAGGGACAATCTGGGAAGGATGATTGTGACTTTCGTGCCCGACAATAAGCCCATAACGATCATTTTTTACACGGGCAATTTCAACAATGCCGGCGTCTTCTCCAACCCCAAGTATTACGTTCGGCGCAACTGTCGGCAACTTTTTTAAAAGACTCCTGCTGCTTTTGTAGGAACAATGTTCTGAGCCCTGGATTCCCCATAAAATGGCTTCCGTAAGGGTTGGCGCACGTCCAAGGATTTTTTCTATTTTTCGCGCTTCCGAAACTGTCAGACCAATGCGGTGATGCAAAAGAATTTCTTTCACCTCACGATCCGACATTTTGGAAAACGTTAAGACCATGAAATAAAATGTTGAAAATCACTTTTATCTTACAAACTGCAGCAAAGCCATGATCCGCGCATTCTTGCTCTGGGGGCAACCTACGGTTTCCCCCAGGTACCCCCGATTAGATCGGGGGCCCCCTTCCCCTCCGTAAGCCTCCGAAGGGAACCCACAAGACCCATTCGTCGGCTTATTTTACTGTTGACATTCCGTTATCTTACAAACTGCAGCAAAGCCATGATCCGCGCATTCTTTACGGCAGTAGAAAGCGCTCTTTGATGCGTAAGGCAGACTCCGGTGTAATAGCGGGGTACGATTTTTGCGTATTTCGAAACAAATTTTCTTAATAATCTAACATTTTTATAGTCAATATATTTAACCTCGTTCACACAAAATTGACAGGGTTTATTGTACTTATTTTTGGCCATTTGGGGTGTAAAAAATTATAAATCCAGGTCCGGATTGCTGAGAATTTTGTCCAGTTTCGCGTCAATGCTCTTCAAATCTTCCTCCGACGATGCTGTTTTTGTACTGGAAACTTTTTTTGGCTCTTTTTCTTCCACAATCTCATTTGTGTCCAATGCGGTTTTTACTTTTTCTTCAGAAGGTATTGGAATTGCCGCCACGTCTTCTTTGACTTTTGGCACGCTTACTTTTTTTCTTTCAGTTGATTCTTTAATATTCCTGGAATGTGAGAATTGTTCTTTTGCGGGCAGTTTTTCTTCTTCAATTTCCTCAATATTGGCATAACTTTCAGGCTTATAGTGAACGGGAAGAACCGTAATCATATGGCGCAAAACTTCCAGATCCAACCGCAGCTTACGGTCAAATTCCAGAATATGTTCAGGTTCCACCATAAAATCAAGGATCATGTAATGGCCGCGATCTCTTTTTTTAATTTGATAGGCAAGGTCGCGTAACCCCCATTCATCCTCATAAAAAACTTCTCCATTCAATGTCCCTATACTTTTGCGAAGCCTGTCGAAATGTTCTTTGATGGCCTTTTCACCAATGTCCGGATCAACGATGATCATCAGTTCATACTTTTTGGCATTTTCAGAAACGGTGCTCATTTTCTCTATGGATTAAGGAATGTGACAAATCAGCACAGGGAATTTATCAGAAAATCATACTGGAAGCAAGGCTTTAAATCATGCTGTATTGTAATATTATAAATCATTCGTCAAACCTACATTGTTATTTTTTTATTTCATTGTAAAATAGTATTTTATAGTGCCATTTTCCCCTAATTAAAGGGGATTTTTCATTTTTAAAATTTCCTCTTTACAAATGGAATAAAACCATATAACATCCTTTGGTCAATGGTAAGGGGTTGGTAATAGCCTTTACCTAATGTAGTGTCTATAAAAGGAAAAGTAATTTTAACGTTACGTTCCTATT
>CAZZPB010000123.1:0-5996 GCA_964655905.1 uncultured Candidatus Peribacteria bacterium | reverse complement strand
CCTTTGAACTTTGATATTGAATTGACATTTGAAATTCGGATTTCGGATTTGATCATAGTTTTTCCTGAATTTTTATTCAAAGAAGAAAACGTATGATCCCATGGTAAATTATAATGGCTGGTATTGACTTGTGACAGATTGTTGTTTAGTATTGGACTAAATTAAAGTTTTATCATTTAGTTTTTAAAATATGTGGAAACCATCTGGAGCTAGGATTCTTGGTTATAGTGCAGCTATTGGGGGAATTTGGATTAGGAACAGCGGATCTCACTATGGCATGTTCAGGAGAGGTACGTGATACTACAGTCACTTTTCCATTGTCACCTGAAAGAAAAGCCCTTTTGGAAAGAGAGATTAATGATGCCCGAGGAGCCACAAAAATCCAGATTCAATGCGCCATAGGTAGAGCAGATCGCAGTGAACTTGATTGTAAAGTAGTGCCGCTATACCAGAAATGAAAGATCAATCCCTGTCGCACCCCGTGGTCTGAAGATTAACAAATCACGATGCATTCATTGAGTTCATTTTATCACTTTGAATTTATGACACCTGAACTGCCTGATATTACGGGAGATGTAGTGTTCCAGCAAAATTTAGCCCGCGAACACCAATATCTCATAACGACATGCGCATCACCAATCGTAAACGAAGCATTCATGCAAGGATTAGATGGAGCGCTTGAAGGTATCCTCGATCAATGCTCTGGCTCTGAATATCCTTATACGGAAACATGGGGTATCGTGAATGCAGCAGCGGAAAAATATTTATCACAATTTGAGGGTTTATCTCCTGAGCATGTTGATGCGTTGAAGAGATATGCACGTGGTTATATATGGAATCGCCTTGGATCACGTAGCGAAAATTGAGTATGGCGATTCTGGCTAAAAATCCGGCAAAGACATCCTTTCTGCCGTTGAAAAGATCCATAAAAATCCCGATTTTTTCATGTTTATCATAGGTATTATCCAATGCTTTAAGCGATTATCGATAATTTCGTGATGATTATGATCGGCATTTTTTCTGTAGGCAACGAAAAATATGTTTTAATCATAGATTATTTCATGTAAAGTCTAATTGACAACAAATAGCGATTTGATGTAATCTTGAGTTAACATTAAATTAATTAAACCTGACTTATGGCTTCTAGAAAGGAAAAAATCATTAATTTCTTGAGTGAGCAGATTGCTCAAGCTGAATTTAGGGCACAAGCCTATGTTTTTGATGAAGAAAACAAGCGGAGGCCCCAAAGAAATGTTTTTGTAAGAATTAAAGGATATTTAGATGCCTTCTTAAAAGGTAACGTGAGTGCTCGATGGATCACTCTCACTGGGCTGAGGGGGGCAGGAAAAACAACTGTTTTATCGCAGATTTTTTATGATGTAAAAGAAAAGGAAGTATATAAACTCTTTCTTTCCCTTGATCAAACAAGGCAGATTTTGGGAGTTTCTCTTGATGAAATAATTACCACTTTTGAAGACTTAATTGGGAAATCTTTAGAGGCTTTAGATAAACCTCTTCTGCTCTTTTTGGATGAAGCTCAATACGATCCTACATGGGGCATTGTACTGAAAACTATTTTTGATCGTTCAAATAAGGTTTTTGTTTTTGTAACCGGTTCTGCTGCCTTATTGATGAACAGCAATACGGATATTGCCAGAAGGTCTGTGTATGAAAAGCTATTCCCCTTGAGCTTTACTGAGTATTTGAAAATAAAGAATCAGAAATTTGAGATAAAAGGTTTGTCGAGCAAGATTCGTGAAGCTTTGTTTTCTTCGAAAACTGCTAAACAAGCTTATGGTTCTTTGGTTGAGCTTGAGAAAAAAGCTAATGAATATTACTTGGGCATTACTCGGCATGAGTTCGATAAGTATCTCAATTATGGGTCTTTACCTTTCATGGTTGTATCAAACAATGAAGCCATTGTTTACGATCAAATCAATAAGACTCTGGATCGGGTGATTAGTGGAGATATTTTAAGTACAGGCCATTTTACCTCTGAAATTATTTCAAAAATTTCTGGAATCCTTTATTCGGTGGCGGATATGGATGCTTTCAATTTTTTAACAATTGCAAAGAATTTTGAGATCAGTAGGCCGAAAGTTGCAGAGATATTTGAGGTTTTGGAACACACCGAGATTTTACAGAGAATATATCCCCATGGCTCACATCTTAATCAAGTTGCCATTACCAGAAAACCATCAAAATATCTTTTTGCTTCCCCAGCGTTTCGAGCTATGTATTACAAAATGCTTGGCAATACCATCTCTGCTGAAAATGCCAGAGGAAAGCTTATAGAAGACCTTGTTGGGATGTATCTTAATAGGATTCTTTATAAGAATACAGGTAAATCACTGACCTATGATAGTGCGCAAGGAGGTGCAGATTTTATCCTTGGAATGGGCAATAGAAGAATGGTCATTGAAGTTGGTGCGGGGAAAAAAGATTATCGCCAAGTTATACAAACGGCTAAGAAAATTGAACCAGCATATAGTTTAATTATTTCTGATGACAGTTTGAGTTATTCAAAGGAATTTAATGCCATCAAGGTACCCCTGAGATTATTTTTATTAGCCTAATATCAAAATAAACACGCCTAAAAAACCAGAAGAAAATTCCTCTTGAGGAGGTTTCTGGTGGGCGGGGGAGGACTTGAACCTCCGACCTCGTCATTATCAGTGACGCGCTCTAACCACCTGAGCTACTCGCCCCTACCTTCATCAAATTAACAGGAAAAAGGTAAATGAAAAAAAAGCTGACGTCAACGCGTAGTAGTATTTTAACGATCTATCCTTCATATATTGGGATCATACGCAAATGGCTTTGAATAAATAATATGTGGCATAAATTTCAAAATCCGAATAACAAATTTCAAACAAAGTTCAAATGTTTTAATTTTTAATATCAAACAGGAATTTTCAGTCCCAATCTTGAATTGACATTTGAACCTTTGAACTTTGATATTGAATTGACATTTGAAATTCGGATTTCGGATTTGATCATAGTTTTTCCTGAAATTTTATTCAAAGAAAAAAACGTATGATCCGTTTCACTCCCTACGGATAAGCTTGAAATGCATTTCTACTTGATAAATCTATTTTGTCCAGTTATATTTCGTCCACATTTATTTTTTAACCATTACTTACTATGGAAGCTGAAGAACGTCCACTAGAAGAACAATCAGATGCGGAACTATTACGTGCTTTTGTTGCGGTTCGTGGAGCTGACGCAAAATTAAATGCTATATTAAAGGGGCGTGCTTTAGCACGTCTGGCAGGGGTACATGGCTTTCCTTGGAAAGGAGGAATAAGTGAAGAAAAAGTAGATGCAGCACATGTATTGGTGGATTTGGCTGGAACTGGACGCATGGTTGTGCGTGTGCCGATTTATTGGATGAATAATGGACAGATAGAGAAGCTGGGAGCAAACCTTAGGGCTCTACCCGACGTTGAGGTAACAATAGATGGCACTCCTGGCAGCCCAATGCATGCTTTCATAGTTAATATTGATCCCGGTAAACCGTCTACACCTTATCCAGTAGCAGTTGAAACAGTACAACAGAAAGTTGCTGCAGTTATGCAAGATTAGCGCATGACGGTGAAAATTAGTTTTTTCCCGAATGATGCTCAACCTACTTTAATGCAGCGTAACTCCACGGCACGTTGAAGGCTTTGCAATGGATTGAAATAGAATGAAAATCCTCGATTTTTGTGCCGGGCGGTATGGTGTAGACCTGCTCTCCATTCAAACTTTGCAACGCTCCGAGGTCAATGCCGGTCTTAATATCGCTACGCTGGGTTGGACCTGAATTTCGGGTTAAATATACGCGAAGATCAGGGCCATTTGGAGTTTTAAAATCCTGCTCAAAAGCCGCATAATATTGATCCCCGTTTTTTTGAAGGAAAGCGCTGCCTGAAGTCATATAATTGATATTTTGAAAAGCGCCGCGGGCTATGACAATCGGCGCAACATTGCTTTCTACGGTATCTTTGACGGGAGTTTTGCTTGAAGATGTCGTATTATCAAGGTTGGAAGCCATGAAAGCTTTCATTTTTTTAACAGAAACTTCCAGGCTATCTTCCCGGATTTGAGTGTTTTCAATGGAAGGTTTTTCCTCCTGAATCTTAATATTATTTTGAGCCTGTTTTGGGGAATTGGCTGGCGCGCCGCATCCCGCGATAAAAAAAACTGCTGTAAGCGCTCCGGCGATTTTTTTTGTAAACATATGTAAGAAATAAAGAAATAAAATTATTAGACTTTAGGAGTCGCGAATTTATATTTATAAGCAAGATAAGCGGTCACAATATACAGTATGATTATGATAATGCCATAAACGGCGCCCCAGGATCTGAAAGATTTTTTTGCGGACATTTTGAAGAACCAGAATGTTTCTCCAAAAAGAGCTAAACCTGTAATGGTTAGCAGCAAATAGCCGGCAATATTGTTGAGAAGAACCGGATTGATAAGAATAAAATGAAAAATTGCCGCCCAGTACGCAATGTAAACCAGACGATGAATGTTTTTCCATACTTTTGGAGTGAGTTTGGCCATTGCCCAATCCGTTGAAGTAATAGCCATCACCATGAAAATCGGGAATGCGATGGAGCTGAAAATAAGTGGATTCTCAATTGGATTAAAAGAATAATAAATGCTGGCGACATCAAAATTAAAGTAAAAGAAAAGAACGGACAGCATGTGGAAAAAAATAAAAACAAATCCGCCCACGCCAAAATAGCGCCGCAGACGCCAATTGACGGCGTAGCGTGGAATCCATTTAAAAATCGCGCTGGAAAAAAGAGCGCAACCAAAAAAAGTCGCTCCGGATAGGCCAAAACTCCTCACAAATGAACCGCCCAATTCGCCTTTGATGAGGAAAAAATATTGAAAAACAAATTCCGCCAGCCAAAAAAGCAGGGCCGCAAAAGCAAATTTCAAAAGGTATCCCCAATATGTTTGTTTTTTTTGTGGGGGCGCCGCCACGGCGGCGCCCCCTATTTCCACATCGAGAAAATTTCCATTAACCCTAAGATTGTATTTTTGCAAAGGCCGGATCGCCGGGGGAGCGACAACTTCGCCGGTTTTAACGGCAAATTTTGCTCCATGCAAAGGACATTCAACAACTGTACCATCGAATGTTCCATCGCACAGCGAACCGCCGGCGTGCGTGCAGGTGTTGTCAATGGCGTGAAATTCATTACCTACTTTGTAAACCGTTACGCTTTGGCCATTTATAATTTTTTTTACACAATTTTTTTTATCAAATTCGGCAAGATTTGCAAATTGCACAAATGCTTTTTTTTGCAATGAAATGCTATTTTGCGGTGATGGTTTGGGAATAACAGCTCCTGTTCTTTCCAACGAAAAAAGCATGGAACGTGAATCTGCATTACCTGCTTTTGTCTCTGCGGAGCCGTTGACCAGCTCAAAAAGCGTTTGGGCTGCCAAAGTTCCAAAAACAAGCCCATTTCCGCCAAAGCCGGCAGCTATAAAAACTTTTCCACGGTAATGCGGATGTTCAAAAGCGTATGGCAGGCCGTCCTTTGAATCAAAAAGACTCCCTGACCACTGATTTGTAATTTCAAAATTTCCAGGCAGATATTTTCGTAAAAAATTCTCCAAAATTTCAAAAGGTTTTTGGCTGGAAGACTGATCAAATGCAATGTCGGCCCCACCCAGGATCAGCGTGTCATCATTCACTTTGCGATAGTAGTAGTATGGTTCGAAAGTATCCCAAAAAAGACCGTCCGCAAGAGGCATATCCTGATATTTCGCGGCAATGACGTAGCTCAGTTTTGGACTAATTAAAGAACGAACTTCACTGAACGCGTTGATCGGCTGTCCGGTGGCCATGATTAATTTTTTCGCGATAATTTGGCCTTTAACCGTTTTAGCGACAACATCGGATTTAACATTCACTTCAATTACTTCACTTTCTTCATAAATTGAAAAGTAGGGGAGGGTTTCAAACCCTCCCCTACTTTTCAGTATTTCAATCAGCG
>CAZZPB010000122.1:0-3586 GCA_964655905.1 uncultured Candidatus Peribacteria bacterium | reverse complement strand
ATGATTTTGTACTTTGGATGTCCCATCAGGGCGTAACACAATGTGCTCTTTCCTGAGCCATTCGGTCCCATCACAACATGTATTTCTCCAGATTTGATGGTGAGTGAAAAATCATGAAGAATTTCTTTGCCTTCCACGCTTACAGAGAGATTTTTTATTTCCAGAACTGTAGGGGTTTTTGGCTTATTCATAAGATTTTAAATAAAAAGGACAGTTTCAAGCTAACAAAAAATACGAGCATTCGTCAAGAAGCCATAAATATGCTAGAATAAAAAGATAAAATTAAATAATATTCAAATGGCAACAACTGCAGATTTCAAAGGGCCTGAAGGGCAGGAAAGCCTTTCAAAAAAACCGGCAACAGATCATGATGAAGAAAAGAGACGCTTGACTTTAAGCGAACACTTGCCTGATTTGAGCAGTTTTATTGAACGCGCGGAAACTGTAACTCCAGAAATGAAAGAACAATGGCTTAAAAGTCAAAAAAGACTCGATGAGCGGGCCAGAACAGCTGATAATACGGCTATTGCAATTATGCGGCGCGCCGCAATTACAGAAGATAGAGATAATCAAGATTCATTGCAAAAACACGTGCGTCTTGCGGCGCTTTATCTGAAAAGGGATAAAACATCAACTGGCAGGCTATCTTTTGAAGTCAATTTCAATGGTATCGAAACCGCTGAAAATTCAGTAGGCTGTGGTGATATGTTTCCGAGTTATGTAAGGGTAATACGTGTTGAATATCCTGATGGAAGAGTGGTCGAACGCGCAACGCGGGGTATTAAAAATAGTCGCATTGGCTTTAATGACGCAAAAACCGGTCTATACGTTCCCGTATTTACAGGTACAAAGGTTACAGTGCTTGAAACGGAATCGAGTATAACTCCGGAGGCCAAGCGTCATGAATTAGCCGAACATGTGGCAATTTATCAGCCTCCAAAATCCCAGGCGGATGTTTTGCCTGCCCGTATGCCAAAAAACAAGTCTGAAGCGGGGCCGGGGCTTCAAAAAAAGCTGGAACAAACAGTAACTATCGACGGTAAGCCGTTTCCTGCTGTGGACAGGGCGCATTGGGAAAGGATAGTTGGTTACGATCCGGCCCAAACAGAACGTTTTATTGCTCGAACAGATCCTGTTGCAGGGGAAAAAATATCTTTTATGGGAAGCGTAATACCGGATGGCGTTAATGTTTTAATGCTGCCATATTTAATGGAAGCTCAAGCCAGACTCAAAGAAGCTGGCATAAAAGATGATATTCATAACGCGACCTGCACCTGCTGGCGCAAAGAAAGAGGAGGATCAACCCAGAGTTACCACTCGTGGGGCGTGGCCATTGATCTTAATCCGCAAGAAAACCCCATGGGCAAAAAATGGGATGAACTTGATCAACATAAAAGAATTTCCCAGGGGTTTGTGGCAATAATGAAAAGCGTGGGCTTTGAATGGGGTGGAGACTGGACTGGCAGACCGGATGGCATGCACTTTAGATTGCTTATTGACCCCATGGCGCCAGGCTCTGTTTCCATGCTGAAAAGTCCAGAAAGTCAGAGTTATCTTCAACACGCAATTAAAACATATAAACAATATCATCCCGAAGGCCTAAAGGTAGCGACAACGCCGTCTGCTGCCGGGGAAAAAATGCCACCTGGTTTACTGACATGGGCAAAGGGGGCGGAAACAAATACGAAAAGGTGGGCTGAAATGGTAAAAAAAGCGTGTGCCCGCTCTGGAATAAGCCAATATGCTGGTTTAGTTCGTGCATTTATGAACACAGAATCAGGAGGTAATCCAGAAGCGGTAGGCTATAATCGTGATAGCAACGGCAATGTGGTGTCATACGATCAGGGACTTATGCAGTTAAACAGCAACTATTTCAGTAGAAAAGATATTATGGATCCTCAAGTTAATATTGATACAGCTGTGCGACATATAGCTGGTCTTATAGGAAAATATAAAGGGGATATGCCAAAAATTATTCAGGCTTATAATTGCGGACATGCGGAAGGTGAAGCCGCTGTTCCAGCCAGTACAATCAATATCTATGTTCCACGCGTATTGGCCAGTCTTAAGGTTATTCAAGAGCAGCAAGATGGAAGCGATACGGCAATGGCATAAAGTTTCGCGGCCGCAGGGCTATGGAACGGCTTGAATGGGCCCGCCTGGACTTGAACCAGGGACCAACCCCTTATGAGGGGGCTGCTCTAACCAACTGAGCTACGGGCCCGATTACAGCCATTTAGCTTAGAAAAAACTGAGGTCAGTGTACCACAAACGCAATTTTCGTTGAAATACCCGGTAATATCACGATATTAAGATAGCAAAATTTGCAAAAATTCTCTTGAAATCTATTATAAATATATGCTATTATTTGAATAGAAATTTATTAATAAATTTATCTATGTTGAAAAATCAATGTATTTCAGTTACCAGGCTTCGGACCGCTACAAAAGAATGTTTGAAAAGTTTAGAAAAGGAACCGAAGTATATTTTTATTAATAATAATCCTATTGCGGTATTAATTGATATTAATGAATATGAAGAATATTTTTTGAAGCCAGCATTAGTTGAGCTGAAAGATGATCAAATTGATACTTATTTAAAAACCACTGCTGCAGTTGCCAGAAAATCCAGGAAAAAAGATCTGGTAAATATATAACTTATGCCGAAAATTCACCAGATTTTTGAACGAAAAGAAATAATTCCATATCTTGCAATTCGTGGGCTTCTGAATCAATACAAAAAAGCAAAAAAATACTTACTCCAGGGTAATATTTTGAATGTAAAATTCAAAGAAAGAAATCCCAAGGGTAGTGGTGTTTGGTATTTCCGTATCAACAGGCAATTCAGAGCCCTGGGTGTATTTAACGCAACAGGAAACCTGATTATTTTTAAAATAGATCCCATCTCAAAAATCGCTTTTGCGACAAAAATAATGGAATTTTGAGCGAAATGCTTGAAGAATGAGGAGGAATACCAGGAGTATTTCGACGAGTTCTGAAAGAATTGCAGCCAAAATTGCATATTTTTATGCCAGAATGGATTTTTGAGATGGGCTCTAGATAATCATCAATAGCTGCTACTGTCTTTGTCCAGCCGTTGCTAACATGCGTGCGACACGGGATTTTTTTCTGTCGGCGTTGTTTTTATGTAGAATGCGCTTCTTTGCAGCCATATCAATGACAGAATACACCTCCGCCAGTAGGGAACGAAGATCTTCGTTCCCTACTGGGGTGCTTTTTGCGGCTGTCAGGGCCTTTTTCATGTATGTTTTTACCTGTGTGCGAATCGCTTTATTGCGTTCATAATGCTTAAGGGCTTGTCGGGCTTTCTTTTTGGCTGATTTGATGACTGGCATTGATGGATTGGTAAAAAAATAAGAAATGTTTAATTTTTGTCAGTGCAATATTAGTGGGATAAATGGCTTTGTCAAACAAAAATTGTGAAGCCTCTGAAAATTGTATTTTTCTGCGTTAACTGCGCCAAAATTTTTCCTCACATATTGCCATTATATGCTACAGAAAATTTTGCCTTGTTTCCTTGAAAAATAGCAATCTTGAGAGGTTCCCATTGTCTATTTTTCAGCTTA
>CAZZPB010000121.1:0-2852 GCA_964655905.1 uncultured Candidatus Peribacteria bacterium | reverse complement strand
TCAATTAAATCCATGCTCTTGTGATTTTTTATATTATAGTTGGGACGTTTTTGTTGTAGAGACGCAAAATTTTGCGTCTCTACAACAAAACCGTCCCACACAAAACCCTCCCCTACTTTTTTTCATCATTTTTTTGGCCCTTTTGACGGTTGCGCCAATCAAGCATGGCATTTGAAAGCACGTTCATGAATGATTCAGCGGTTTGATGTGTAATACTGATGCGATTGACAACTTTAATCGTCATTGGCTTCATATTTGGGAGGATAAAGCCAAAATCAAGAATGACTTCATTGGCGTTTACGTGAACGGAAACAGCATTGGCGTACGTCCCCTGTTCTACACCTGGATCAAGTTTAACCTGAACTTGTTGTTGTTCATCCTGTGCCATAGTTATTTAATTAAGAATTAAAAATTTGGAATGAATAATAATGAAAACTTTGAAAATTGACAATATTGCCTGTTGTCCAGAAGAAGACAACAGAAATTATATTGTGGTTTTTCCTTTTTGCAAAGGGAAAAATTAGTTTTTATAATTTTTGCATTTTTGACAGCCCATGCAGACTCCATTTATATACGGATCACTCGGAACAATCATAAATAAAAACTCTGTAAGAACCCCGCCTTGACGGGGGTCCCTCCTTAATTATTATCAATGCATACTCTTATTATCGCAGACAATCAGTATCAGGCCACTTTTGTCCAACACGGCCTTGCCTATGAAAATCTTGCCAGTGAAACCATTTCTTTTAATGATAACCAGGGAATTGAAAAGGCTCTTGTCCAAATTGATGGATTATTTATTCTTGTAAGTAACATATTTGCCCTGGATAAAATGATTGAATACTGCCGGCATTATCACTATCACATGCCGATTATTGTATTGTCACAAGAATTCAACCTGGTTCTGCGCGAATTAGAACAGGCAAAAAAAATACAACATTTTTTTACAAGGCCTTTTCCTTTCCGGCGTATTGCCTCAGAAATGCGCTTGTGTGTTTTCGAACAGAAAGAAAAAATAGAAAATAACCTCATCAGTCTGCGCAATCTCATGTTGAATCGTGAAACGCATGAACTCAATTATGGAGAAAAATCAATTTATTTGCGCAATAAAGAATATGCTTTGTTGGAATTTTTGATGATGAACCAAAATCGCGTTCTAAGCCGCGGATATATTCTGGAAAATGTTTGGGACCGCAATGCAAATATGCTTACAAATACAGTTGATGTTCACATTAACAGGCTGCGTAAAAAAATTGATTATTATTTTCAGGAAGAATTTATTCACACAATTTCCTGTACCGGCTACATTTTTAGTTAATTTGGGGGAAAACCAGGGTTTCGTCTTTCAATAAGCATTTTCTGAAGAATTTTCTTACTTTTTTTGACTTCAAAAATAGTAAGTGTTATAATTCGTGGCGTGTTTGTTTCTGTAATGATTTACTATGGCCGCTATACCTCAGTCTGATCCTGTTTTTGATCAATTGCGTATCAACATTGATCAACTTCTTTTGCTGCTTTCGCAAAAAGAAAAGTTTGTTGTACAGCGCCGTTTTGGTATTGATGAAAAAAGCCGCGCAACTTTGGAAGAAATTGGACAACATTTTCACGTTACGCGCGAAAGAATTCGTCAAATTGAGAATAATGCGCTGCAAAAACTCAGGCGCAACGTTGAAAACAGTCCCGTTCACAATATTAACCAGCTCGCCTATCAAAACCTGCTGGAATGTGGGGGGCTTATGCGTGAAGATTTACTCATTGGCAAGCTTCTGATGAATCAAACGCATTATGGTTATGCCGCGTTACAACTGATTCTTTCCCTTGATAAGCGGTTTGAGCGAGTACCCAATACCGTCAAGTACCACCCTTATATTAAATTTAAGACCCTGGGGATTGATTTCATCAGAGGCATTGCGGAAAAAACGTATGGTTTTTTGGATAAAGAAAAAATTGTCAGGAAAATCAGTGATTTGGTTGTAGAGTTGCGAAAAATGCTTCCTGACAGTCATATTCTTCAAAAGGAAATATTAAAAGCCGTTTTTCAAATTAATAAAAATTTTAAAATTTTGGATGAGGAAGTGGGTCTTGTGCACTGGCGTCATATCAATCCAAAAACAATCAGGGATAAGATTTATTATACTTTACGGCAAAAAGGCACTGCTCTTCATTTTGTTGATATTGCAAATGAAATTTCGAAGCATGAGTTTGATAAAAAAACCCTCAACCTGCAGGCAATCCACAATGAACTTATTCGTTTCAATGATTTTATTTTGATCGGACGCGGAATTTATGGTTTGAAGGAATGGGGCTACGCGCCTGGAACGGTGGCCGAGGTTATAGAAAGAATTTTAAAGAAAAGTGGCTCCATGGGTCAGCAGAAAATCGTGGAAGAAGTTTTAAAAGAGAGAAAAATCAAGCCAATCACCGTTATTCTCAATCTTAAGAATAAAAAGCGTTTTACACGCATTGGAAGGCAACAATATGCATTAAAAACAACGTAGGGAACAAAAATCTTTGTTCCGGAACAAGGATTTTTGTTCCCTACGTTTGTTTTCCCTAGATTTTGACGAATTCATTTTTATTTTTTTTGTATTCTTCCAAAAGCGCTTTCCATGATGCAATCATGGTGGCGATACATTCCCGCTGAATAAGTTTTTTTGTCTTCTTCATGGCCTTTTTCCAGAAAAAATTTGCTTCTTTGTTCTTTGGATCAACATTGCGAATTTCCTCCGCCGCGAAGAGAGCTTTTTCATACTTTTTACGAAGATAAAGAGTGCGGATTTTATCAAGACTGGCATAAATAAATTCTCATTTTCCATCAAATCTGTAACGCTGATAATCAGCTTTTTTCTTTT
>CAZZPB010000120.1:0-14050 GCA_964655905.1 uncultured Candidatus Peribacteria bacterium | reverse complement strand
CCAGGCGACATCGGTGAATCAGACGTACTTTCTCTTATTCAATAATTTCTCTATCTATGTCTAACACACAAGCAGCACTTACTTGTCCCATCTGCGGCACCTCTCAAACCGCCGAAATCCCCAAGGATTCCTGTGTTCCTTTTTATAAGTGCGAAAAGTGCGATAAACTCATAAGGGCGAAGGTCGGCGATTGCTGTGTGTTTTGCAGTTATGGCAGTGAAAAGTGTTCGCTTAAACATTCATAAAATTTATTAATTATGCCGCATCCAAAAATTAAAGAATTGGAATATGATTATATTGCTGACGGCATTTATATAGGGTCCAACCAATGTTGCCAAACTCATTTTGACGCGGAATTGATCAAGAAAGGGATAGAGGCTGATATTTCTTTGGAAGAAGATCGGGTTGATGCCCCATTTGGGATTAAATTTTATCTTTGGTTACCAGTAAAAAAGGGTATGGCGCCAAGCAATGAACAATTTATTTTAGCCGTTTCGGTTTTAGAAAAATTAATTGCCATGAAAAAGAAGGTTTATATTCATTGTCAAAATGGCCATGGAAGAACATCATCCTTAGTGGCGGCTTATCTTATGAACCGAGGTAAAACCCTTCAGCAGGCAATAGAATTTATAAGGACAAGGCGTCCCACAGCTCATTTTGGTGAAAGACAAATCAAAGAATTAGAGAAGTTTTCGGCTACATTATTATTATATGATTACAATCTCGAAGGCAAAACCAAAGGAGTGTCAGCTAATAAGGCAATTCGAGCAAAAGGTTTGGAATAAAGAATCTGTCACAAGTCCATATGACGCGGCTTTTTTTGTTCGTTTCGGTTATGTTTTTGTCGCAAAAGATAAGGGAGAAATAGTAGGGACCATTATTGCAATCAGAACAAAGGATAATGAGATAAAAGTTACTGATTGGATTGTAGATGACAGATACCGTCGACTTGGAATTGGCGGGAAGCTGTATAAGAAGTTAAAAAAACAAACCATCGGTCTGCCTATAATTGCTTTTGTTGAATTTACCAATAAAGCTTCATTGGAAGGGCACAAAAAGTTTGGCTTCAAAAAGATAAAAAAGATTATTGACCCGTTCTATTTGGGAGACAAGAAAACCTGGTGGTTAATGAGAAATACAAATGATGGATAATAATATTTTGGTTGCGGGGGATGGATTCGAACCACCGACCTCCGGGTTATGAGCCCGACGAGCTGCCTCTGCTCTACCCCGCGATATTATCTGAAAACTTTTTACAGTATATATTTCAAAAAAACCTTAACTATTCCGTGTGTCACTTTACGGCCTTTGTTGGCTTATGTCAAAGAAAAACTTCCACCATCTCTGTAGACTTGTGAGAGTGCGGATGCGCATGCTGCCCTCTTCAACATTTTTATTTTTGCCAATAACACCCGTATTCCAGTCGGGATTGTTGGGAATAACTATTACTTCTTCTCCAGGGTTAATTAGCCCCAAATTTTGTTTTGCGATTTTTTCAATATAGGCATCCGAACTAAAATAACTGTAGTCGGATTCTTTTTGCTTGTTCTGCTGGGCAATTTCATCATTTTCTTTTTTAAAATTGGCAATATGACGGTCGATCTGATAACTTTTATATACGGAAACCGTGAGAGTGTAGAGTAAATATGACACGACCAGAAACTCCACAATAATGACCATTTTGGTGAAATTTGAAGTATGATTGAAGCGAAAGGCCATAATCAATGTTAAAAGCAGCTGGAAATATACTATCTTTGATTTTAATGATCAAATCTCAAGCGCCAAATCTCAAACAATATCAAATGATCGAAATTCGAAATTCAAAATTATTAGCTGTTAAAAGTGGCATGAATGTTCATTTTATTGGAATTGGAGGTACGGGAATGAGCGGGTTGGCGCGAATTTTTCAAAATTCCGGAATAAAAATTTCCGGTTCCGATAAAGAAAAAACAAAAACAACAATTGCCCTTCAAAAAGAAAAAATCACGGTTAAGATTGGCCATTCGTCCAAGAATATTGGGCCCAATGCAGATATTGTTGTTTATTCTCCGGCAATTCCAGACACAAATATTGAGATTCTGGAAGCGCAAAAAAGGCATATTCCTCTTTTGAGTTATCCGGAGGCTGTTGGCATGTTAACGGCGAAAAAGACGACCATTTGCGTTTGCGGAACGCATGGAAAAACGACTACAACAGCCATGGCCGCTACCGTTTTCATCAAAGCAAAAAAAGACCCGACAGTGTTGGTTGGAGCCAATGTGAAGACGTTAAACAATCACAATTCCAGAAGTGGCAAAAGTCCCTGGTTTATTCTTGAGGCCTGTGAATACAAACGGGGATTCCTGAACTATAAGCCAAAATTCCTTATTATCACGAATATTGAAGCCGATCATCTGGATTATTTTAAAAATGAAAAAGATTATGAAAAAGCGTTCAGAGAATTGGTCGAAAAAGTGCCTGGGGATGGCTTTATTGTGGCTTATGGCGATGATCCTCACGTGCGCAGAGTGCTCAACAACGTGACTCGGCGGATTATATGGTTTGGAACATCCAAAAATGTTGATTACCACCTTGTAAAAAATAAAATTTACTTTAAAAAACGCCTTATTGGAGAGCTTAATTTGAAGATTCCCGGTGAACATAATCGTATGAATGCGACGGCGGTTATTGCCATTGCCCATGATCTAAAACTTCCAATGCGACAGACAATTAAAGCGCTGAATGGCTATGAAGGGGCCGGTCAGCGTTTTGAACAAGTTGGAAAAATAGGACACACGGTGATTATTGACGATTATGGCCATCACCCCACGGAAATTGTGGCCACGCTACAGGCTTGCCGTGAAAAATGTTATCCCGCTCCGGCCCGCCGTCGCCAAGGCTTCGGCGGGCTTCGCCGGACTTCGGCGGGATCCAAAGCAAAAATTCTATGTATTTTTCAGCCGCACCAATATAGCCGTACCTATAAATTGCTGGATGGTTTTGCCAGGGCTTTTCAGCAAGCTGATGAAGTTATTATTCCAAATATTTTCAAAGTGCGCGACACAGCGGTGGATGTGGCTAAAATCAGCCCGCAAAAGCTTGTGCAGGCAATCGCAAAACACCATCCCTGCGTACATTATGGAGGGGGCTTAAAAAAAACATTGGAGTACGTTCAAAAAAGGCAAAAAGATTTTGATGTCATTATAACGATGGGAGCCGGAAATGTTGGTATCATCGCAAGAAAATTGTTAAAAAAACATTGATTTTTAGCTCCCAGGATTGAGTTTTTTCCATATTGTTCCATCAGGATTGTCTTCCAGTTGAATTCCTTTCTTCAAAAGTTCGTCCCGAATACGGTCCGAAGCCGCCCAGTCTTTGGCCTGACGGGCTTTTTCACGCTTTTGAATAAGAGCCATAATTTCTGGATCAGGAGAGGATTGATCTTCTTCAAAAATGCCTAAAATGGAATCAAATTGCTTCAATAAATTCAAAATCTTTTCTTTATCTTCCCGCGTTAAAGTTTTTTCATCAATATGTCGATTGGCGTCTTTAATAAGATCAAAACAGGCTGCCAAAGCCTGCGCTGTTTCAAAATCATCCTCCATGGCGCGTTCAAATTTTTCCTGAATCTGCTCCAAAAATTCTCCTAAATTTGCAGGTGCGGGTCGCGATTTGTCCATTTCACTATTCTCATCAGCGTAATTACGCAATCTGCGCATAAAATCGTGGATACGAGCCAAACTATTGGCTGATTGCCGCAACAGGGCATCCGAAAATTCAATAGGGGAGCGGTAATGAGTCTGCAAAAAAAGGTAGCGCACGGCCTGCGGAGCATATTTTTTGAAAATATCGCGTAGGGTAAAAAAATTCCCAAGCGATTTCGACATTTTTTCCTGATTGATCTGAATAAAACCGTTATGAAGCCAATATCTGGAAAATGGCTTTCCATAAGCCATTTCGCTTTGAGCAATTTCACATTCATGATGTGGAAAAATGAGGTCGGCGCCACCCGCATGAATATCCAGAGTATCACCAAGATATTCACGGCTCATGGCGCTGCATTCAATATGCCATCCTGGACGCCCTTTACCCCACGGGCTTTTCCAGGCCGGTTCTCCAGGCTTGGAAAATTTCCATAAAACAAAATCCTGGGGATGGCGCTTTTGTTCATTTACCTCTACACGTAGCCCGCTTTTGAGCTCTTCCAGATTTTGTTTTGATAATTTTCCATAATGAAGAAATTTCTTTACATCAAAATATACTCCATCGTCTAAAACGTAAGCAGCTCCTTTTTTCGAAAGGATGTCAATAAGCGTAATCATTTGCGCGACGTGTTCAGTGGCTTTTGGAGCCACATCCGGTGGCATGATGCCAAGAGCGCCGTAATCTTGCACGTACTCCGGAATAATTTTTTCCGCAAGTTCCGCAACTGTAATTTTCATGATCCCTGAGCGCTGAATCAACTTATCATCAATATCAGTGTAATTGCTGACAAAAGTCACATCATAGCCTTTATATATAAAATATTTTCGTATGACATCAAAACTGACAGCTGCCCGCCCATGACCCAGGTGTGCATAATCATACACAGTCGGTCCGCAGAGATAGATGCCGATTTTCGGCTCATGCAAAGGTTTAAATACCTCTTTTTTTCTAGAAAGAGTGTTGTATATTTTCATTTTCCAAGAAGATACAATAGTAAATTTTTAATGAGATCGAGGGCGATCAGCGCTACAAGCGGGGCAAGATCAAACATGCCCATGGGCGGTAAAATCTTCTTAAAAAAGGCTAAAACCGGCTCCGTGACTTCATGAATGAAAACAGTAAATTTATTTTGAACACGGCCGCCAAGCCAGGATAAAATGACCCGTACGATAATGGCAAATCCCAACAGTTCAAAAAAGATTTTAATAAAAACAGCGATTGCCTCCATAATGATTTAAATATCCTAAAAGTATGGCAATTGTAGCAGAAAGAGGACGGGGTGGCCAAATTTGGTGACATCAATGAAGCGAAAGATGTCTTAGCCAAGAGCTCATCAACAACTGTATTGACATTCAGGTAGTTGGTGTTATCATTCTTACCCTTAACAATCCCAATATTTATGGCCAACGGTAGAACAGAATTGACTCCTTTGACTCTCCCTGCAAAAACGATACAAACCTCCAGGACAGATTTGTATTGCGATATTCCTTTTCATCCTGATGGTGGAAAGTTTCAAGCTATACCTGTTGAATTCCTCAGACGCCGCGCGGCATATTCAATAGATCGTCTTTTTGAAAGAATTGGAGTAGCAACAGGTAAACATCATGAAAAAAGGATCGCTGACGTATCGGCAAATATTGATGATCTTCGAACGCAGATTGGAAGAATTATCGATGACATTCCTTCAATTGGTATAACCAATGCTGTTGAGTTACAAGATATTTGTAGAAAAACAGGAAGAGCTGTAATAAAGTTTAAAGCTGACCGAGAAAGAAATTTGGATGTCGGGCAAAAAGTATCTACGATACTTTTGCAAATTGAACGAGACATAATCAAGGATTTGTTTGATTTACCTGCGCCAAAACAGCCTGAAGAACCCTCGTTAACAGCGTTAACAGGTGAAGAACTAATAGCTTCAAAAGAGATATATAATGCACATTCTGCAATATCAGCCGTTTTTGGGATATGTCCTCGATTAGGGGAATTTGTTACAATGGTTACAATAAAAAGAGAAGAATTTAAAGCGAGCTTAGATGTACTTGCGGATGTTAAAAAATTACAGCATCTTATTGACCTTTTACAAAAACCCGAAACCCTGGAACAGCTACCCGAAGCAGTAAAGACTGCATGCATTCAAGAATTTGAAAGGTATAGAAGCACGCTACTTGCAGTAATAGAATTTGTAAAAAATCTCAACGAAATAAAAGCATTATTGGAGATTTATGACCATGAACAATTGAATCGTCTGAAGGAAGCTGGTGGATATTTTGAAGCATTAGTGAAATATAAAGGGATAGGTGGCTTAGAGCAACGAGTGCGAGATCTAAGACTGCTGGAACCAGATTTTGAAAATGCCTTAACGCTGATGAAAAACGCCGCTGAAGCTGTAATAGAATTTGATGGGGATGAAGATTTAATTACAAGTTATTCAGAAATAAAAAAAATTGCAGACGCTATTGCAGTTTTTGTCCCAGATGCCGCTAATGATGAATTAATATCAAAAATTTTCCAGGTCACAGAACCTACTGCAACCGTAACTTTAGACGGGGCTAAACGTTCAGGATTGTCACAAAATCAGCCACTTGCCGATGCAGCAGAAGATGGAGGCTATTTTAAATGGAAAGACGCCACTCCTGAAAAAGCAAAAGCGGAAGTGAGAAGAAAAATACTCGGAAATTCACAATTAACTTTATTGGCTTACTTACTTAAAGCTGAGCGCTGGAGTGATTTAAAAAGAATGCTTGAAAAATTGAATTTTTCAGATTTAAGAAAATGTCGTATCAGTACTTCGGCAGTCGGCGACGAAAGCGGTGTTTACAAGGATAGAGAGGATTTGCTGAAAAAATGTTTCCCCGAAGCCTATGGTCCAGATAGTGAGCCTGTTACGACAATGACTAGAGGACTTTCCGAAACAAAATTTCGCTGGGTTAGAAAAGGTATAACTAAAGAAGAAATACGTGCTGAAATAAAAGGCCGTCTTTTTGCGGGGTGGCCTTTAATTAAGGATTTAGCAGAAAAAAAGAAATGGGCGGAATTAAAACAAGTCTTTGATAAAATTGCAAAGCGGGATCTGTTAGAATGCCGAATTTCCCGGGTTGTCATTGGAGGCCCTACCGCTCCATATAAAACCAATGAAGAAATGTTTCAAGATGTGTTTCCAGAGGCATATCCAAATACTGATGGGCAAGAGATATAGCCCATCAGTAAGTTGAATTATTAATTTTAAAGTAAGAGCTCTTGTTGCTGGTACCTTTTACCTCTTACTTTCTGGCAACCGGGTGCAAAGCATTGTCAACCCAGTTACTTGCTTCTGCGCGGGTAACCGTTACCGCTGGGCCAAATGTGCCGTCTGGCTCGCCATCCACAACTGACCAGTTGTAGAGAGTTTCAACGTATTTATAAAACCAATCGCCAGAAGCTACATCCGAAAAATGCGGCCCGCCTTTTGTGTTCAAAGACAAAGTGAATGTTTGCATCACTTCTTTTGCAAATTCCGCGCGATTCTGGAACCCTGCCGGTTTAAATGTGCCATCTACATATCCACTCATAAAACCATCATTTACTGCTGTTTCAACATATTCGTAGAACCAATCTCCGGGTTTTACATCGGAAAAATGCGGTCCATCTGTCGTATCAATGGTCACACCACTCTTCATCACCAGTAATTTTGCTATTTCCGCACGTACTGCTGTTTTTTCAGAAGGCGGTTTACCAACGTCTAATGACTCTGATCCTACGTCTGTAACACCGCTGTCTGTTTTTGGTATAGGGTTGTGTTCATCTTCCGATGTTGTTCCTCCACCACAACCAGCAATAGCCATTGTTCCAGCTAACAACGCTGCGCTTACTGCACTTATTCTTTCTATATGTCCATGTTCACGGTGTGTTCGAGCAACTTTGTGATCTCCGCCATTCCTTGGGGCTGTTGATAGGTTCATAAATTAAGATTAAAAAATTGTTCGAGGATTTTGATGGTACTATATAAAAAATATTTTGTCAAATTTTCAGCCTGATTATGGCGCAAATTAGGTGCAATCTCATCTCATACGCTTTTCCCTTTGAAAAAGTTCATGAAAATTTAATGTGGTACGTTATAGAATGATCAATAACCAATGATCAATTTTCAAACAAATTCAAAATTCGAAGCATAAAATTTAAAACATTGTTTTGGATTTTATATTTCGGTCATTTGATATTGTTTGGAATTTGGTGCTTGGTTATTGGTTATTGGCGCTTGATCATTGGTAATTTTTAACACATGCTCTTTATTCAAAGAAAAAAACGTATGATCCGATTCTACCTCACCTTCAATATCCCCATCAAAATGTGCTGCCAGTCGTACGGAAAGTGGTACGTTTCTATTGCCCTGACAAGGGCAGCGAAAATGTCCCAGGGGTTTAAAGCGCGGAATGTAAAGCTGTTGCCGGTTTCTTCGCGCGGTTCATAATTATAAAGCAGCGGAGATTTTTCGTAAGCGACAGGCACAATTCCTTTTTGAAAAAGCGTGTGTATGGTACTTTGCTTTTCATCAAAAATAACAGCTACATCAGAGGCATCAAGAAATTGCCCGATTTCAGAATCATTATAGTTGTTTTCGGGCTTAATCCAGCTGATTTTTCCATGTGGATGCTTCAGATGATCCGGTTCATCATTGTCACTCACGACAATAACAACGATATCCATAATCAATAGCCCCTCAAGCAGTTGAAAGAGGAGATTTCGGTCTTTTTTGTCATTTTTCGCGAAAATAATTAAAAAAGGTGTCGTATTTTTAAGAGTTGGCCAGCATCTGGCAAATATTTTTTCTTTCACATTTCTTTTATATTCAAGCAGTTTTTGGAGTTCGCTTCTTCCCATACAAATAAATTAAAAAGGCCTACAGCCCCTGGAAAATAATTCTTATCATTATAGCAAAAATCTTATTCAGATGCTATGCTCTGCCCACCATGAAAACGTTTGTTCTTATTGACGGAAATGCCATTTTTCATCGTGCGTTCCACGCTCTGCCGCTTTTTAAAACCAGTAAAGGTGAATATACCAATGCCATTTATGGATTTTTGAAGATGTTTCTGGAAATTCTTAAACAAAAAAAACCGCATTACATAGCGGTTGCTTTTGATAGGGCGGCAAAAACGTTCAGGCATATTGAATATGCCGAATATAAAGCTACCCGTCCCGCTCCGCCGGAAGAGCTTTATCCACAGCTTCCGCGGCTTAAAGAGGCTTTGGCCGCCCTAAAAGTGCCTATTTTTGAGCTCGATGGCTATGAAGCGGACGATATTCTGGGAACCATAGCTGAAAAAGTGATGACGGAGCCGGATACGCAAATCCTTATTGTTACCGGTGATCAAGACGCTTTTCAGCTTGTGACAGACAAAATTCACGTTATCACGCCGCTGAAGGGCATGAGTGAGGCAGTTGAATACACTCCGGAAAAAATCAAAGAAAAAACAGGGCTTACCCCTGAACAAATTATTGATTACAAGGCCTTAAAAGGAGATTCTTCCGATAATATCAAGGGAATCAACGGCATAGGGGAAAAACAGGCCGTTTCGCTTCTTCAAAAATATCATAATCTGGATAATATTTATCAGCATTTGGATGAACTGAGCCCATCACAACAAAAAAAATTTACTGAAGACAAAGAAAACGCTTTCTTCAGCAAAAAAATGGCCACTATTATCCGCGAAGTGCCGATCAATTTTGACCTGGAAAAGTGCAGGTACGGGCAGTTTTCTTATGAAGATCTCAAAACTCTTTTTGAAACTCTGGAGTTTAAAACATTACTGAAGCAATTCAGCGATTATGCGGGTATCACAGAAGCCGCGCAAATTCCGCAGCAGCAAAGCCTGTTTTAGATATATACAGGATTCGATATTTATAATAATCCATATTCATTCTGTATACATATTTTATTCAAATGTCTTCATTAAGCCATTTTTGCCGATAAATTCTGTTGTAAAAATAGATTTTATCAACTATATTCATTCGCAGACACAGGTTTGAGACATGTCTCTACGGATTTTACATTCTAAACACATGGCCAAAGCACGCGTTATTGCCAGTCTCGACATAGGAAGTTCAAAAATTCGAACGGTTGTTGGAACAATGGAAGAAAAATCGCAAACTCCAAATATAATTGGCGTTGGCGTTGCTCCATCAACAGGCATGCGTAAAGGCGCAATTATTGACGTGGAAGAAACAATCAACAGTATTTCTTCTTCTCTTGAGGATGCGGAAAGAATGGCCGGGGAACCGGTTAATCACGTTTTTCTTGGCATAGGCGGCAATCATATTGAATCCATCAATTCAAAGGGTGTTATTGCTGTTTCCCATGCCGGAAATGAGATATCAGAAGATGATGTTGACCGCGTTTTGGAGGCGGCGCAGGCCGTTTCTATCCCGGGGAACCGGCGGATTTTGCGAATCATACCAAAATCTTTCACGGTTGATGAACAAAAGGGCATCAAATATCCCGTCGGCATGACCGGCATTCGTTTGGAAGTGGATGCGCACATCATTACCGGCCTTGTCCCGGCGGTGAAAAACATTGAAAAATGCGTTTTACAGGCCGGAGTGGACATTGACGATATCATTCCTTCCTGTCTGGCAAGCGCCGAAGCGGTCCTCTCCAAGCGCCAAAAGGAACTTGGCGTGGTTGTTGTGGATGTTGGCTGCGGCGGAACGTCAATCTGCGTTTTTGAAGAAGGAACAACCCTGCATACGGCGATTATTCCGGTCGGCGGCGAAAATGTTACCAACGATATTGCCATTGGACTCCGCACTTCCATTGATACTGCGGAAAAAATCAAGATTGAATATGGCACCTGTTTGCCTGCCGATGTCAGTGAACGGGAGGTCATTGATCTTTCCCTGATAAGCAAAATTGACACTCAAAAAGTTTCAAAAAAGATGATGGCTGAAATTATTGAAGCGCGCTATCACGAGATTTTTATTCTGGTGAAGGATGAGCTTGCTAAAATCCACCGCGACGGCATGTTGCCGGCGGGAGTTGTATTGACCGGCGCCAGCGTCAAAATCCCCGGCGCCATTGATCTTGCCCGTGAAACACTCAATCTGCCCGTGCAAATCGGCTTTCCGCAAAATTTTGATGGTGTGGTGGATAAAATTGATGATCCGGCGTATGCTACGGCCATAGGACTCATTCTTTGGGGCAGCCGTCTGGAAAACCGTTCTTACGGATTTTCCTTGAAGGGTTTAAACCTCAGAAAAGCCGTTGGCGGGATGAGAGACTGGGTCAAAAATCTTTTTCCCTAACAAATTCATTGACAAAAAGTTAAAACTCATTTAACAATGAAAACTCATTCTCGCGAAAGCGGGAAGCGGCAACCAAATTGTTAATTATTCATTCTTAATTGTTAATTTCAATACTATGGCCACTTCTCATCAGCAAAAAGACAACAGTCTGCGCAATCTTTTTTCAAGTAACGCTCATCCACAAAAGAAAACCATGGAAATTGTTCCGGAAATGAATCCGATAGCTTCCATTAAAGTCATTGGTATTGGCGGCGGAGGTAATAATGCTATTAATCGCATGGTGAGGGCGGATCTTCGCGGTATTGAATTTATTACCGTCAATACGGATGCCCAGGCTTTGTATCATTCGGAGGCGCCTCTTAAAATTAATATTGGCAAGGCGACTACGCGCGGTCTCGGCGCCGGCAGCAATCCCGACGTTGGCCGTCAGGCGGCCGAAGAGAACGCTGAAGAAATCCGCCAGGCGCTTGAGGGTGCTGATATGGTCTTTATTACATGTGGAATGGGTGGAGGCACGGGCACCGGCGGCGCACCGGTTATCGCTGAAATTGCGAAGGAAATGGGCATATTGACTGTTGGTGTTGTCACAAGGCCTTTTGCTTTTGAGGGGCATCGCCGCAAGCAGCAAGCCGATGATGGGCTCGAAAATCTTAAAAACAAGGTTGACACCCTGATTATCATTCCAAATGACAAGATCCTTTCAATTATTGACAAAAAAACTCCGATTACCGAGGCATTTACGGTTGTTGATGATGTTTTGCGGCAGGGGGTGCAGGGCATAGCCGACCTGATCACAATCCATGGCATGATTAATGTTGATTTCGCGGATGTGAAAACCATCATGGAAAATGCCGGGTCCGCGCTCATGGGGATCGGCTATGGCACAGGTGAAAATCGTGCCATAGAAGCGGCAAAAGCTGCTATTGAAAGTCCGCTGCTCGAACTGTCCATTGATGGAGCGAAGGGCGTGCTATTCAACATTACCGGCGGGAATGATCTCAGCATGTTTGAAGTTGATGAGGCTGCCCGTATTATTACCGAAGCTGCCGATCCTGAAGCCAATATTATTTTTGGCGCCGTCATCAATGATTCCTACACGGGCGAGGTTAAAATTACAGTCGTGGCGACTGGTTTCGATGACACGCCGCACGAGCGTCCAAGCATTGTGCGCCAGCATGTTTCTTTGGGACAGGCGGGGAATATGGCTTCGCAAAACGTAAAATCAAGCGAAAATGAGCTGGATATTCCGGCATTTATCAGGAAAAAGATGAATTAAGCCGCCGCTGTGCCACCGGATTTTTTCGGTTTTTCAGGAAGTTCCTTCCCTGTTCGTATAGCATTAACCACTGCTTGCTGATATAAAAAAGCTTCATAGGCCTCGCTTGCTTTAGGGGCTTTTTGTTTGTCAGATGCAGCCTCTACGCGTTTTTCACCAGAATATTCTTGTAAGCTGGCGAGTGTCCGTGTTTCCTTCGATAGTCGCGTGTCCCCTAAAACAGCCATAAGCTTGTAAGTATTTTCTTTTATTCCATCCTTATCCTTCCCTTTTCCCTGTACAACAGCATCTATTGCATCATTAAACTCAGCAAGTACATAAGCTCTGTTGTTTACATCGCTTGTTCGTGCGAACGGCCCAAGTTCCGTATAAAGCTGCCCTTTATTAGTTTCTGAACCATCACCAAGCCATTTTGTTTTCAATTCACCAAGTTGTGTTAATTGCATGTTTTTATCAGTATCTCTCAATTTTGCGTCGTTTTCTATTGTTTTTACGGCGTTATTATATCTGTCTATTACGTACCCGGTAAATTCTTTAGCATCAAATTTTTTTGCAATATCCAAAACAATTTGCGCTTCCCTGCCACGTTTAAAATCTTCATAAACTGAAGCCAATTCAGTTTTTAATTCAGGTTCTTTTTTAGTTAATTGTTTTTGTAATTTTTGTATTTTTGGCAATGCGTCTTTGTCATTTTCATCCAAAGCCTCCACCTGCAAGGTAATTTTATCAACAAGGCCCATCTGTTTTTCGACAGTATCCTTGAATAATTTATCCACGGCATCTTTTGTTTTGGCGTCTGCATCAGCAAATGTTTTATCTGCCTCGGCCTCTTTATCCAAATCAGATTTTAACCGTGTTTTTAAATTTGCCGCCAGAGTCATATAATCTCTTTTGGCAGCCCTAAATTCATCTTTTCTTTCTTCAATTTCAACGTCCGTTTTAAACGCGTCCAGCTTTGTATTTATATCTTTGAGAATTCCTGATCTAAATTTTTCATCATCAAGAGCAAAATATCCTTTTCCCGTATCATTATCCTTCTCAATTCTTTTTAGCTCTTCAGCGGCTTTTTTACTTGCATCCCTGATTTCTTCATTTGGACTTTCTTCATGTTTAGCAATAAAAACTCTAAGCGACTGTACAAGTTGAGCATGTTTCAAAAAAACTGTCAGCGGCGATTGATCAACTTTTGCCTCTACTTTCTCGGCTTCCTCATCTGCCTGTTTGGCATGGTCCGGACTCTCCATAGTTATTTTTATTAAATTATTTGGTTATTTTGTTACAAAGTTTTTAGGAGATTTTCCGCAGCGTTATCAGATTCGATATTTGCATCCTTTTCCTGTTCATGTCTTACGGTATTTTCCAGATTTTTTTTGATGATGTTTACTTTTTGAATTTTTTCCCCAAGCTCCGCGGCCTCGACTTCGGGCGTTATGCCCATTGCAAGTTTGCCTTTGCGGATATGTTCCTGTTCTTCTTCAAGACTGGCTATAATTTCGAGTTGACCGGCTTCAGGCAGCGCCGCCATGCGCTCCACCATTTTCTGCAGCTCCTCTTCAGAAAGGCTTTGTATGCTTTCCGAAGCCATTATCAGCCCCCGCAGCTTTTCGTTTTTGATCGAGTCGTAATTGATCATATCTGGCAATTATACAACAAATTATTATTTGATGCAATGTTGTGTGTTGCTGTATAGATTTGGAATCATACGCAAATGACTTTGAATAAATAATATGTGGCATAAATTTCAAAATCCGAATATCAAATTTCAAACAAAGGTCAAATGTTTTAATTCTTAATATCAAACAGGAATTTTCA
>CAZZPB010000119.1:0-4983 GCA_964655905.1 uncultured Candidatus Peribacteria bacterium | reverse complement strand
TCATTACATCAAAAAAGGAGCGACATATGATGTTTTTAAAATAGGAAAACTGATTTATAATTTACGGCGCTCGGTATTGGGTCTTGAGCGCAAACGTTTTAAATTGTTGCGAAAAAAGAAAAAAAATAGTAATTCGTAACTTGTAATTCGTAACTTGTAATTCGTAACTTGTAATTCGTAACTCGTAATTCGTAACTCGTAACTCGTAAAATGAATTTGTATTCTCTTACATTGGCAGAGGTTTCTGACGGGCTAAAATCAAAAAAATTTTCTTCCCATGAACTGACGAAAATGCTTCTTGAGCGTGTGAAAACGCTTAATCAAAAGCTGAACGCGTATATCACCATTACGGAAGAGCAGGCTTTGCAGATGGCAAAAGAAGCAGATATCCGGCTTGCCGCAGGGGAAAATGTTACTCCATTGACAGGCGTGCCGGCTGGGCTCAAGGATATTTTCAATACTGAAGGAATTCGCACCACATGCGCTTCCCCCATGCTGAAAAATTTTGTTCCACCCTACGACGCCACTGTGGTGACAAAATTAAAAGAGGCCGGTCTGGTTTTACTTGGCAAGCAAAATATGGATGAGTTTGCCTGTGGCGGCTCAACTGAACATTCCTGTTTTGGACCTACAAAAAATCCGTGGGACATGACGCGGGTGGCCGGCGGTTCTTCCGGTGGTTCCGCGGCGGCGGTAGCGGCTGATCTTGGTTTTTACGCTCTGGGGACGGATACTGGCGGTTCCATTCGGGAGCCGGCGTCCTTTTGCGGAGTGGTTGGTTTAAAAGTGACGTATGGACGTGTTTCCAGAAGCGGCGTTACGGCCATGGCTTCTTCCTGGGACACCATTGGTCCCATAACAAAAACGGTTACTGATGCGGCCATCGTTTTAAACCAAATTGCAGGCCATGATAAACGCGACGCTACAACTCCAGCTGTGCCCGTTCCCGATTACACTCAAAAACTTGGAAAAAAAATTCAGGGTCTAAAAATTGGCGTACCAAAGGAATATTTTGGGGAAGGGATTGACCCGGAAGTTGAAAAAAGTATTCGCCAGGCTCTCAAAGAATATGAAAAGCTTGGCGCTACCATCCATGACATCAGCCTGCCTTATACGGACTATGCCGTTGCGGTCTACTATGTTGCCATGCCTGCCGAGCTTTCCGCCAATTTGGCCCGTTTTGACGGCATACGCTATGGCTCCAAGCCAAAAGGCGCTGTCAAGGATTTTATTGATTACTATTATGAAGCCCGCAATGCCGGTTTTGGCGATGAAATCAAACGCCGCATTATGATTGGAACGTATGTGCTTTCCGCTGGTTATTATGATGCTTATTATCTTAAGGCCCAGAAAGTGCGTACATTGATTATTCGTGATTTTGAAGAGGCTTTTAAGCAGGTTGATGTTATTGTGACGCCGGTTTCTCCATTCCCCGCCTTTAAGATTGGTGAAAAAGCCCAGGATCCTCTGGCTATGTATTTGGCCGATGTTTTTACCATCCCGGTAAGCTGCGCGGGCGTGCCTGCTTTAAGTGTTCCATGCGGTTTTACGTCGGAAAAACTGCCTGTCAGTATGCAGTTGATCGGACCGCAATTCAGTGAAGACATGCTGTTACAGGTTGGTTTTGCTTATGAAGAGGCCACAAAATGGTATAAAATGAAGCCTGTCCTGTAACGTTCGACATTTTTTTGCGTTATAAAGCAGCGATCATATAATCATCTAATTCACTATTCAATGATTACAAAAAAATCTGTCATTTGTACCTTGCTCATTAGCTTTATCTTCTCTCTGACCGCCGGGTATACGCTGGCATTGCCACTCGTTTTCAGTTGTCGCGATTTCAAAAACTGCACCGTTTATGTTGATGCCGACGCGCCTCCATTTGGAAGCGGATTAGACAAAGATCATGCGATGCGCAGAATTACTGACGCAGTGGATTTTATCAAAAAAACTCCGGATGCAGATGATTATAATACGATTTATATAAAAGGCGGAACATATTCCAGTGAAAAATTTCCATGGATGTTTGACGTGGCGACCTACAAAAAAAACATCAACATATATGGCGGCTGGAACGCTGATTATAGCAGCAACTCGGCGGGGTGGCCAACCCTGATTAAGCTGGGCGGAGCCGATTTGTCTCTTTACATCAATGCGTTAAGCGGCGTTATCAGCGGTTTGGAAATAACAGGCGGAGGAGGATTTAAGGCCCCATTGATTATCAATAATACTGATTCTACCAGCCAGCATTTTTCAGTTATCGGTAATGTTTTTCATGATAATCTTTCCAAAGATACAGGCGCTTTGGCTATTGCCGCAAGCGGCGCGAATGATGCTGTTGTTCGTAACAATGTGTTTTATAAAAATTCTCCCGTAGGGCCGGTGTTATATCTGGAGGGCAACATAACGGCCAATAATAATCTTTTTTATAATAATGTCGCTGGATCAAGCCTGCAATGCATGAATGGCGGTTTAATCTACAATAATTTTTTTCTATCGGAAACAGCCTCACGGGTAGCTTATGTTTTAGATAAATGTTCGTTTCTACATAACACTTTGGCCCGTAATACCCTCAATAGTGGGGATGGCAATGCGGTTCTTGTAATAACTGGTTTTTTGAGTACGGCCAAAAATAATCTGTTTGCCTATAACAGCGGAGCTCCGACTATTGTAAATCCGCATGTAAGCGACGCCGTATATCAGTATAATGGTTTTTTTGCCAACAGCGCCGAAGTTGCGGTTCTTGGCAATAATTTTATGTGCGATCCAAAATTCTCACTATCATTGCCTGCAGATATGGTTGATCCTAAAAGCCATAAATTGGGCGTTGGTTCAACGTGCATAGATAAAGGCTCAAAAATGACAACTGTAATAGATGATTATTTTGGAACATTACGCCCTTTGGATGGCGATGGAGATGGAACTGCCGCGTATGATCCGGGCGCTTATGAGGCCCCAGCGCCGCCGCTTATGTCGCCGGTGATTTCTGATCTGAAAGCTGTGCCATCTTCGTTTACAGGCGCTTTTGATGGTTCTGTATACACAAAGGCGAGTTTTAATATCAATGTCGCCTCAAAACTTACGGTTGCCGTTTATAGTATGAGCGATGTTTTGGTTAATAAGCTTGTTGATGGAAAAGATGTTTCCTCCGGTCCTCAAACTGCGACGTGGAACGGCACTGTTACGGGTGGAACAACCACAATGCCGAGTGGTGATTATAACATCAAAGTATATGTAACAAACAGCAGTGGCAGTGATACAAAACAGGTAAAAGTGACGTTTCAAAATCCGGCTTCACCTGCACCAGGTCCTTCACCTGCACCAAGCCCCGCGCCGAGCCCTTCTCCTGGTCCATTACCATTACCATTACCATCGCCAGCGCCTGCATCGGATCGCTGCGCTGGTTTTGTAGACGTGCTGGTTACCGATGCTTTGTGTCCTGCTGTTAAATATGTCAAAGAAAAAGGTATTTTTAGCGGCTATTCCGACGGCAGTTTTCAACCAAAAACAATTATTAATCGGGCGGAAACGGCTAAAACTGTTCTCCTTGCCTTTTTAAGACCTATTTTAGCTGATGATGGAACAAAGCTGGGTTTTACTGATGTTGAACCCGGAGCCTGGTATATGAAGTACGTCCGCACGGCAAAAGCGTGGGGTATTTTACAGGGTTATCCCGATCATAGCCTAAAGCCAAATCAGCAGGTTAATCGTGTGGAGATGTTGAAAATATTTTTTACGGCTTCAGGAAAAGATTTTGCAAGCGTTATGGTGAAAAAAGCTCCTTATAAAGACACTCCAATGGATTCTTCAACGGAATGGTATTTGAAATATGTGCAGTATGCCAAAAACTACGCTTTAGTTGATGCCAGTTCCGATGGCTATTTTTACCCTTCTGAAGGAATGAAACGCGGTGACGTGGCATTGTTGTTTTACCGCTATTATTCAGCGGGGTTAGGTTCTTGAAGCCCCCAAACACACATCACCAATAAGCTTTTCTATCGCCAGCTGCATTTCGCTCGTATCGTTCAGTGCAATCTTGATTTTTCCCGCTTTAAGGTCGCGGTCAATATGGAGCAGTTTTTTATAGATCTGCGTGAGCGTGCTCAATGGAAAATTTTTACTTTGCTGCATGCTCGTACTGATGACATACGGATGCTTTTTTGTTCTTTGAATAATTTCATTTGTATTTAGTTTTTGATCCATACACGCCCGCACTTCAATGAGAATGCGGAATTGCCGCACAATCATAAAGAGAATTCCTATAATATCTTCTCCGCTTTCCAGAAGTATTTGCAAAATTTTCAGGCAAACAGTGGTATTTTTTTGAGCAATGGCATCGGTCAATTTAAAAATAGACGCGTTCACATTTGGAGTCACAAGAGCCTCGATATCGGCAATCTGTATTGGCTTTCCGTTGGCGTAAATGGTCAATTTATCAATTTCCTGGCTCATTTGCCAAAGATTTGGGCCGACTGTGTCACTTAAAAAAACGCTTTCGCGTTGACCAATATTTCCATTTTTTTGAGCAATCTGTTTTTGGATCCACGAGGTGAGTTTTTGGCCTTCCAATGCATCAAATTCCTGCAATGTTCCAATTGCTTTGAGTTTTTTGAACAGCGTTGTTCTGGCATCCGGCATGTCGGTTTCAAGAAAAACAATCACGCAAAAGTCCGCGACTTTATCAAGCTCTGCCGCCAGCTTTTTTTGCTCATTTTCATGGCCGTCACGCAAAAAATCATGGATGATGATAAGCTTTTTTTCAGCCAAAAACGGTACAGACTGGCTCGCGGCGCAAAAATCCTTGCAGGTAAGCGCTTCACCCTCAAAAATGTGGATGTTAAAATCGCCGTATTTTTTCTCAAATTCGCCCTTCCACAAAAGGCTTTTCCGATGCGCGGAATAAGTGTCCGTGCCGTAAAATAGGTAGATGGGTTTTGGCATATTTGCGGGGCAATTTTGTAGGGAACAAAAATCTTTGTTCCC
>CAZZPB010000118.1:0-12805 GCA_964655905.1 uncultured Candidatus Peribacteria bacterium | reverse complement strand
TTTTCTTTGAATAAAGAGCATGTGTTAAAAATTATCAATAACCAAGCACCAAATTCCAAACAATATCAAATGACCGAAATATAAAATCCAAAACAATGTTTTAAATTTTGTGCTTCGAATTTTGAATTTGTTTGAAAATTGATCATTGGTTATTGATCATTCTATAACGTACCACATTAAATTTTCATAAACTTTTATTCAAAGAGAAAATCACTTGATCCAATCGAACCCGCCTACAGAGGTGCTAATTCTCTGCGTTGACTGAAAAAAGGTAGACGGAATTCCATCTCCTTTTTTTACTGGAATTTTTTAATGATCCCGGCCACCTCCACGGCATTTTCTGCTTTCATAAGACGTTGGCGCATGTCCACAGCGTTCGGGAACCCGCGGCAGTACCATGACAAGTGTTTTCGCATTGGTATAAAATATTTTCCGGAAAAGATTTTTTCATACACCTGCGCGTGTTCGATCGCGACAGAAAATTTTTCTTCCAGGGTTGCGATTTTACTGCGGAAAATCCAGGGATTTCCAAAAGTATTTCGGCCAATCAAAATGCCATCAAGATCATATTGGTCTATTTTTTGTTGAGCATCAGCCAAATCTTTAACATCGCCGTTGCCCAAAACAATCGTGGAAGTTTGATGGATCAGGCGCGCGGCCCTGGCAATGGCTTCAAAATCAGCGTTTCCACTGTACATCTGTTTTAAAGTACGGCCATGGATTGTAATAGCCACGGGTTGCATTTCCAGCAGGTGTTTTATCCACTCTTCAATCACAATGCTGTCGTAACCGATGCGGGTTTTCATTGAAACGGGCAATATATGACGATGCCGTTTTTTTTCAAATTTTTGAAGGCGACATTTATGCACATATTCAATAATACTTTCCGGCAAACCGGTTTCTTCAATTGTTTTCCCGTTTGACCAATCTATGGCTGCCCGTTGCGTCTTTTTGATGATATTTTTGGCAAGTTCCGGTGTTTGAATGAGCGCCGCTCCCGACCCCCTGGAAGCGACATTTTTTGCCGGGCAGCCCATGTTGATGTCAATGCCGTCAAAACCAAGTTCTGCTACAACAAAAGCCGCTTTGTAAAATGCCTCCGGAGTGCTTCCAAAAACCTGCGCTACAATAGGTCGTTCGCTTTCATCGTATAAAAAAGCATCAAGATTTTTTACGGCGCCGGCACAAATACCCTCCACTGAGGTAAATTCGGTAATTGTTATATCTGGATTGCCATATTTGGCTGTAATATAACGAAAAGCCGCGTCCGTCACACCATCCATCGGGGATAGTCCGATAATTGGTTTGTTTAACGTATGCCAAAATCCTTGTTTATTCATTGTTCCTGTAATCTATTGATAAAGCTCACTGCGCCTCACAACTGGCAGAGCCAGATTGTTCGTCTTGTTCGCACTCGCTCCGCTCGGACAAGATGCTAAATTGTTTTATAAGCTCGCTTCGGCTCACCCCGCTTAGCGGGGTTCCCCTTGCTCGCGCTCGCGCCGTGCGCTCACATGAAGCTCCCCGTAGAAGCGAGCTCCCAGAATACCATTGGCATGAGGCAATGAATGAATGCCGTTCGCCCGAAAGGCGACAAGCGCAGCTTGAATGAAAGAGATACCCCGTGCGTAAACACGGGGAGCTTCATTGTTCCTATAATCTATCACAGATAGGAAGGACCGCAAAAATCCTTCACTATTAATAAAGGATTTTTGCCTGTTACAAGGGCTTTTTCACGCGGTATCCTAAACAATACCAATAAAACTGTTCTCCGCAAAACTATTTCTTAACTGGCAAAATCCTGTACATTCCAGTTGAGCATTTTGAACATTTTCCCTTCATGGCCCGTCGGCCTTTCTTTCCAAAAGAAACTTCAGCGGCTCCCGGAGCAAAGTCTCTTTTTGCCTTACATTTAACGCAATATCCTTGCATAGTTGAATGGGGTTAAAATATTATTGTCTCCATTGTATCTTAAGTAGGACTGATATTCCAGCTCAAATGTGTTTTTTGTGATAAAAATTGCATTAAGTGGTTTTATGGCCAGAAAAACGCGCAGCACAAACCTTAGGCCTATGTGTGATTTTTGCCTTACATAAGCCATTTGTTTGTAATTCTCTTTCCGTCTTCGCCTTTTACTACATATCATTAGAAGACACCTTAGAATCTCAAACCCACTACCAGGCCTTTTCATCGTACGAACTCCAATATATTATCACTTCGTTATGAACTTTTTCTAAATTATTTCTGAATTTTTTCTTAAAAACAATCCTATGAGTCCAAAAAACATTTCTTTTTTAGAGATTATCCGTTTTGTCTGGCAATATTTCCGGCGCTTTTATGGTATGGTCATTTTGGCTTATTTGGCCCTTACAATAGCTGTTTTATCTGATGTTGCCACACCCGTTTTTATGGGCTGGCTTGTTGACATTATTACATCCGGAAAAACTGAAATTGCTGAACGTTTTCGCCAGGCATTATTCATTGTTTTCATTATTTTTGGTCAAAGCCTGATTTTTCATGGAAGTTATAGAATTGCGCATTTTTTAAATTGCCGGACGGATTCCGAGGTGGAACGTCTTGTTGCTGCGGAAACTTTGGAGCGCGTGCAGCGTTTTTCAGCCGACTGGCATGCAAATTCTTTTGTCGGAGCGACAGTCACGAAAATCCGCAGGGCTATGCGCGCAATTCATACTTTTTATGACATCATCTGTTATGATTTTTACCCCACCGTAGCCGTTTCCATCGGTCTGATGATCGTTATTGCCTTTAGACAGCCTCTTTTGAGTCTTGTTTTTGGTGTTTTTACATTTTTTTGGATTTTGCTCAGTTTTATTCTGGTTTTCTTCCTTGTCGTGCCCGCTAACCGCCAGGCAAACCTTCATGATAGTCGTTTGGGCGCTACGCTTGCCGATACCATTGCTTCCAATGAAATCGTGAAGGCTTTTGCGGCTGAAAAGCGTGAGAACACTTATTTTGAAAAAGTTTCTCTTGATTGGATGCATGTGGCGCGGCATTCGTGGGTGCGCGGGAATATTGTCGCTTTGTTGAAAGCTTTTTTGATGATTATATTTAAAGTTGTTGTTTTAGGAGGCGCCGTCTGGTTTTGGTACAAGGGCAGTTTTTCTCCGGGCGATGTTGTTTTTATATCTTCCAGCTATATGGTGTTGTCGGCGCATCTCAGGAATATTAGCGACCGCATCCGCGACCTCAATCAGGCGATGAACGACATGGAGGATGTTATAAAATTCACGCATACGCCAATCGCTGTTTCTGATCTTCCCGGAGCGAAAAAATTGATCGTAAAAAATGGAAAAATTGAATTTGCGCACGTAACTTTTCAGTATCCCAATCAGCGTAAACCAATTTTTAAGGACTTTTCTTTGACCATTGATGCAAAAGAAAAAGTCGCGCTTGTGGGCCACAGCGGCAGCGGGAAAACAACATTTGTGAAATTGCTTCAGCGGCTTTACAACCTCCAAAGAGGCGTCATTTTGATTGACGGACAGGACATTGCGAAAGTAAACCAGACCAGTTTACGTCAAAATATCGCGTTGGTGCCGCAAGACTCAGTTCTTTTTCACAGAAGTTTATTGGAAAATATTGCCTATGCCAGACCAAACGCTTCAAGCGAAGAAATTGAAAAAGCTGTACAGCAGGCCCATCTGGATGAATTTATCAAAAATTTACCAAATCAATATCAGACTATGGTAGGGGAGCGGGGCATCAAGCTTTCAGGCGGGGAACGGCAGCGTGTGGCCATCGCGCGGGCGCTGCTTGCCGATTATCCCATTTTGATCCTCGACGAGGCAACCAGTTCTCTTGATTCAAAATCGGAACAACTTATCCAGGACGCTATTGCCCATTTGCTCCTTGACCGTACCGCGATTATCATCGCCCACCGCCTGAGCACAATCAAATTTGTTGATCGTATTCTCGTTTTTGAGGGCGGACACATCGTTGAAGAAGGCACCCACCGCCAGTTGCTGCGCAAACCCGACGGTTTTTACAGAAAAATGTTCCAGCTCCAGGCCGGCGGTTTTTTAACTGATGAGTATTAAGACGCGATGATACAAATTTTTTTGCAAAATCAAGCAAAATTTAGGGATCATACGTTTTCTTCTTTGAATAAAGAGCATGTGTTAAAAATTACCAATGATCAAGCGCCAATATAAATAATTACCAATTACCAATTACCAATAACCAAGCACCAAATTCCAAACAATATCAAATGACCGAAATATAAAATCCAAAACAATGTTTCAAATTTTATGCTTTGAATTTTGAATTTGTTTGAAAATTGATCATTGGTTATTGATCATTGGTTATTGATCATTCTATAACGTACCACATTAAATTTTCATAAACTTTTATTCAAAGGGAAAAGCGTATGAGCCAAATTTAGGGCCATCGCTGACAATTCGTGGAAAATCTCAAAAAAGAGTACATCAAGAAAATTAGTGAAATCCATTTTTGGAGTGAAAATGAGCCACTATATTTTTACTGGTGATGCATGCAAAGTGTGCCCGTGGGTATGCTGTTTTGAATGAGACAGGTATTGTTTTTGTTTCTTTCCATTTGCATTCATAAGCGGATATTTCCTTACCTGAATGGAAAGATTCAATAAAATCTACTTCTGATCCCTGTCTATTTCTCCAGAAATGGATATCGCTCGAACGTATACCATAGGCACGTTCTTTTATTTTTTCGGCGATGAAAAAATTCTCAAAGATTGCCCCTTTATCTGGCCGAAGATCAATAGGATCAGTATTGCCTATTAGCGCATTTCTTATCCCGACATCGTAAAAATAGATTTTGTGGCTCTTGTTAATCTCCTTTGTTTTATTGGTATACAGTGGTGTTAAGCGGAAAATAATAAACGCCTGTTCCAGGAGATTCACATAATTGTAGATAGTATCTCTGCTCACGCCGACTTCTTTCGCGAGCTCCGTATATGATATTTCGCTTCCTATGCGCAGAGCGAGGAGCTTCACCAGTTTTTCAAATGCAAATGAATTGCGTATGTCTCCAAATAAAAATAAATCTTTAAATAAATAATCTCCAGCCAGTTCTTTTATAAGAATGGCTTTTTCTTCTCTGGATATGGCATTAACTATTGCAGGATACATGCCAAATGTCATATAAGAATCAAGTTCTTTGCTCACCGATATTTTCCCGTATGCGGCAACCGCTTCTTTTATTGACAGTGGATATAAATAAAATTTACGATTTCTTCCGGTCAGTGGCTCATTTAATTTATTGGCTAATTCAAAAGAAGAAGAACCTGTGGCAATAAGCCGTACCTGCTTCACGTTGTCCGCTATAAGCTTGAGAGTAATACCAATATCTTTTACTCTTTGAGCCTCGTCAATCACCACAAGTTCATATCCAGATACAAGCTCCGAAAGTTCTTTCGCTGATCTGTGTTCAAGCAATAGAGAATCTTTTGGATCATCCCCCTGCAAATACAGGGTGCGCGAAAACTGACCTAAAATAGATTTTATTAAAGTGGTTTTTCCAACCTGCCTGGCGCCATAAAGCACTAATATTGGCTTTTTACCTATATTTTCGCAAAGTTTGGCAAAAATTGTTCTTCCATAATTCATGTTTATAGTATACAATATATATACTTAAAATAGCAAAGATAATTAGTGGTTGCCCCGCCCCGCCTTCGCCCCCCGCTTTCGCGGGGGCTTCGGCGGGGCTGTAATTTCTTAACCCCGCCTTTTGGCGGGATCTTATGAAAATTTTTGTATCTGCCAAACCAAAATCCAAAAAGCCGTATGTAAAAAAAATTGATGACACGCATTTTGTTGTGGCCGTTAAAGAGGTTCCAGATCATGGAAAGGCAAATATAGCCCTCATTAAAGCGCTTTCCAGGCACTTCGGCGTTGGTGTTTCGGATATAGAAATTGTTTCCGGCCACGCGTCGCGAAGGAAAATTGTGGAGGTTGATTTGTAGTGAACGTAGATCTGCGTTCACTACAAATAAACCTCCTTTAGATAGCAGTCTTCAATACACTTGATTATGCGCCCCTATTCTTAAAAGTAGGACCGTTTTTTTATCCAGGAAGCGATAGACAACACGAATATCTCCGGTAGTTGAAAATGCCCGTTTTCCACGCAAATTGCAAATCAAGGGGTGATCTCTTAAAGCTGGTTTCGCGGGATTTTTCAAAAACATTAAAAATCTTTCGGCAAACCGTTCCTTCATATTTTTTGGAAGCTTTCTGAAATCCTTTTTAAAATCTTTATGATAAAGAGCTTTAAGCATTCAGTTCGCGCAAAATTTGGGATCCGGATTTTCTTTTTGGCTTCCTTTTATTCAATTCCGCAACAGCTTCCTTTTCTCTTCTTAATATTTCAAATTCCGCAGCTTCGGTTAAACCGTTTGCGGTAAACATCTCTTTTTTTTCTTTACGCGCCACCGCAGTCAGGGTTAATTTAATATAGGAAGTCATTGGAATTCCCTTGTATTCGGCAATATCGGATAAATCTCTTTTTAAGGACGGGTTCACTTTGACTTGAATAAGTTGAGAAGGCATAAGTATGTAAAAGTATTACTAAAGTAGTGTTTCTATATATTCAGTATAACATGCCGGATAAATCGGATGCAAGCGCATATGGTCGTTAATAAACCTCTTTCAAATAACAGCTTTCGCAATACACTATCTCTGGACGATCAGGCGCGTAAGCTGTTTTAATTTGTTCGTGACATTTGGCGCATTGCCTTGTCCATAATTTATATGGGGGCCTGCGTTGAAGCCGTTCCAAATGTCTGCAATTTGGGCATTTGCGTGGCACTGGGAAGCCAATTTTTTGATAGAATTTGAATTCTTCAGGAATAATTTTGTAGTTTTTCCCGCATTTTTCACAGGCCAAAGTTTCTTTGGTTATTGTTTCTTCTGTGCCCAGAATATTATCTGGAATCTCATAAGTTTGAGGTAAATATTCCCGTTTATCAGGATCTTTCCACTGCCAGCCTTTCGCCAAAACTTCCTCTTTGCTTAAAGGAAAATATTCGTTTGCAACGGTTTCGTTATATGGAAAATAAGAGATTTGGACAGGAGGGAATTCTCCCCATTGGTCAGCCTGCCCTGAGCTTGTCGAATGGATTCCTCCCATCTTCTCAATGATTTTTGGCACAAGCTTCTCATACTCTTCCCTGGAATATTGTTTGTTCAAAATACAATATTTGGCCCGATGTAGCGATATGCAGCCAAAAAGGTGCTCGCTGCTATGGCAATTGATAGTGTAGAGATTATATTTGTTTTTCCAGGAAAACCATGTGAACAGGCTCATATATGAATCATCGGGTGTCATGCCTTCGTAGCACCAATTGGGGCGGCCGCTGTTGGTAATGTCATAGCTATAGCTGTTGAGATCGCCCTGATAGCAATATTTGGCATGGTCTGCGCCCAAAATGCTGAATCCATAACTGTTTCTACTGTTAAAAATGTCGTTGCCTTCACAATTTTCACAGTTTTGAAGATTCATGTTTTTGCGGGGGAATTTTAAAATCCAGTCGGCATATTGAATTTTCATTTTTTCCAAACTTTCATGGGACCCGATATTATAGGCTGCAAGCCGTTTTTTATATTCTTCCCTGCTCACGGGCTCATTAAAAATATGAAACTGTTTTTGACGCAGTCCAATGCAGCCAAAACAGTTGCGGCAGCCTTTGAGATCAAAGCCAAAATAGCAGTCGCTGCAATTTTCGCAGTTTTGCATGAAAGCGCAATTGTATAGCGATTGGGAATCGCAGCTTTCGTAAGCGATTTCTGATCTGGATATGTTGATGCAGTCGCAGATGGTACGATTGTAGGAAGAGTTAATGCTGCAATAAAAACTGTCTTCCGTGTACCAGGTTCCGATCACAAAATAGCAGTTTTTTAGGTACGCCGCGTCCTGGCAATACTGCGAGTTTTGGCTGCCGACGCCGTTATCATTTTGAATGGTGAGCTCCGGAACCGTGTCCATAAGCTCTTTTAGCTGATCAAAAAAAGGACGTGAAAAGTCAAAATCTTTGCCATACACGCGGGCGTCCCAGTCGTCGCCCCACCAGCATTTATTGCAGTAAACGGGACATTTGGCGTCTGAAGAAAAAATTGAAACGATTTCTTTTTGACATTTCGCGCACGTGCGGGGGAAAAGAAATCGCTCATTGCGCCACGCAAACCTGCGCTGATGCCGGCAATCCGGGCACAACGTCGGGGGCGGAATCTGATATTTTTTGCCACCAAAAACAGGGGATACTTTGTCATAAAACTCCAAATCATCCTCTGTTATTTCAAAGCTTACAGCGCACTGTTTGCAGGCTTTTTGCATATATGTACCTTATTTTTTCCTGTCCTTTTTTTTGGGCTTCTTTTTTTCCCTTTTTTGTCTGTCGCCTTTTGGCATGGTTGTCAGTGTTATGAAATAATGCCTCTATTGTACATCAATTATAGATTTTTATGCCAATATTTCATAAAATCAATCCAGCTTTTAAGTTCTGATTTATTTTGAACGTAACCGCGCAGATCGATTGCTCTACCTTTTTTAATACCCAGGTGCAAATGCATACGTTCACCCCCGGTGTCATCCCCAAACGCACTGCCCAGAACGGCAAAAGGCTCACTGGTTTTCATTTCTTCTCCACTCTTTTTTTTCGCATAAGCTTTATAAATTCAGCAACAGGTTGAGCGTATTGGCGTTAAAATTATTGACAATAAAATCTGCTTTTGCAAGATTTTGATTACCAAAAGAAGAATGTCTGTTTTTATATCCAATGCAGCGCATCCCGGCCTTTTTGGCGGCTTTTACGCCTAATTCAGCGTCTTCAATCACCAAACATTCTTCCGGCTTTAGTTTTAATTTGGCTGCTGTTTGAAGAAAAATCTCAGGATCCGGTTTACTTTTTTTAATATCATCAGCTGAAGTTATCACTTCGAAACAATTTTTTAATTTAAGTTTATTTAAAACCAATTTTATTACTTTTTTATGTGAACTGGATGCCAACGCCAACCTTATTTTCATTTTTTTCAAATTCATTATAAAAGGAATTACGCCTTTAATGGCCTTCAATTTTTTCTTGAGAAGTGGAAATAATATTTTGTTTTTCTCTGCACGGATTTTCTTGAAATTTGTCTCAAGCTGATATTTTTTTATTAAACGCTCAAACATATATTTTGCCGTAGTGCCAATATATTTCTCCAATTCTTCATCCGAAATTTTTATTCCATAATAAGACATAACTTTTTTTTCTGCCTTTGAATGCAGCTCTTCACTATCGGCAATAACGCCGTCCATATCAAAAATAATCGCTTTTATCATGATAATGGTTAAATATTAATTCATTGTATTTTGTCCATAAACCATTTTATTGGCTTTTCTCCAATCGATGTCAGATATTCGTTGGTTTTGCTGAAATGTCCGCATCCGAAAAATCCTCTGTCGGCGGAGAATGGGGATGGATGCGGGGCTTTAAGTACATAGTGTTTTGAACTGTCGATGATATTGCCTTTTTCCTGCGCGTATTTTCCCCAAAGAAGAAATACCACGTGTTCTTTTTTTTCTGAAATTATTTTTATGACGGCATCGGTAAATTGCTCCCAGCCTTTGTTCTGGTGTGATCCCGGCTGATTGGAGCGGACCGTTAATGTCGCGTTTAAGAGTAAAACGCCCTGTTTTGCCAGGTGATCCAGATTGCCCGTTCTTGGTTCCGGCACATTAAGATCTTTTGCAATTTCCTTATAAATATTTTGAAGCGATGGCGGCAGTTTTATTCCGTCGTGCACGGCAAAGCAGAGTCCGTTTGCCTGGTGAGATCCATGATATGGATCCTGTCCCAAAATTACGACTTTTACACATTCAAAAGGGCAGAGTTCAAACGCCCGAAAAATGTTTTTTCCCTCAGGGTAAACCGTAGTATTGGCATATTCCTGTTTTACGAACCTAATCAGCGTTTCAAAATACGTTTTTTCAAACTCTGCATGTAAAACCTTCAGCCAGGACTCGTGTATTTTTACTTCCGCCATAAATATATCTATCATTTTACCCCATATTAGCACAGGAATGCCTGTTTGATGATGCAGGAGTTGATTGCTATACTCAGGCAGATTTTGTTGCTTCTCTTTTGCCCATGCACGACCTTTCCATCATCATTCTCCATCATAATTCACCTGAATCCGTCCAGGCTTGTCTTGAAAGCCTGCAGAATGCTTGGTTGCCCGCAAAAACGGAAATTGTTGTCATTAACAATGGTGAAAAAAAGGCGAACATTGAAACAACTTTGCGGTCTCATAAAAAACTGAAAGTATGTTTTTTTGATATTCCCAATAAAGGCTATCCAAATGGAAATAATTTTGGTATCCGAAATACCGATGGCAATTATGTGGCTTTTATCAATCCGGATATTGTTGTTGAAAAAAATACATTGAAAATTCTGCTTAATTATCTGGAAAACCATTCTAACGTTGGCATCGTGGCGCCGATGCTGGTTTATCCGGATGGAAGCGTTCAGGACAACTACAGGGTTTTTCCTCGTTTTTTTGATCTTATTATCAAGAGAACCGGTTTTTTACGCCGTCTTTTTCCTCAGCGGATGCGCCGGTATTTAATGTGGGATAAAGATCCAACCGTCAATGAGCCGGTGGATTGGGTTACGGGCGCCTTTGTAATTGTAAGACGCAAGTGTTTGGGAAAAGTCGGTTTTCATAACGAAAAATATTTCCTTTTCATGTCGGATACTGAAATATGCAGAAAAATCTGGGAAATTGGCTACGGGGTGCATTTTGTCGGAGAAGCCCATGCTTTTCACAGTGATGAAAGGCTTTCAAGCGGGGGATTGCTTGCTTTCTTCAAAAAAAAAGTGCTGCGAATTCATCTTCAGGATGCGTTAAAATACTATTTTAATCATCTTGGAAAATCTTTACCGCCGAAAAGTCCGTCAAAAAAACAATCCAAAATGAAGTAGGCGACAGAACATTTTTCTGTCCCTACAAATTGCCCATATTTTATACAAACCATTTTTCCATATCTTTCGCTGAAATTTTTCTGGGCATTTTTTCTCTTTTTTGTTTCATCTTCGGCATCAGCCGAAAACATTTTATGTACTGTTTTAATAAATATGGTTCAAAAAAAAGAGCATAAACACTGTACTGCAAGACAAAAAAAGCTGACAGTATTTTAATTTTAAGTGAGTACTTGAGCGACCAGTTTTTGTATGTTACCAGCAGCTGGTTTAAAAAAGACTGCTCTTTTACAAGACGCGAACGGCTATGCCTTCTGTGGATCGCAGTGGTACGGTCATGCCATGCGATGGCCCTGGGCGTGTAAACTGTTTTCCAGCCGGCCCAGCGCAAACGATAACTGAGATCAACATCTTCTTTATAAAGGAAAAAATCTTTATCAAAATATTCTTCGGGACTGTGAGCGATATCTTTGAGAGCTTTTATGCGAAAAAGCGGCGCCGCCCCGCTGGCTCCCCAAATTTCCTCTTCTTTATTAAATTGGCCGTTATCTTTTTCGCCTTGTCCCCGATCAATAACCTGATGATTTTTTTTGATGATAAGCCCCGTGGTATCAATAAAATATTTTTTTTTAAGATCAGGTGTTTCCGGAAAATTGCGCCACTCCAAAAGTTTTCCTGCAACAGCGCCGATCTGTGGATCCTTTTGCATGCAGACAATAAGTTCTTTTAAAAATCCAGAATCCGGAAAAATGTCGGAGTTGAAACAAAGATAAAATTCACCTTTGGCTTTATCGATGAGCAAATTGTGTCCTCCTCCAAATCCAATATTTTTTTCTGGCCGTATAACGGTGATCTCTGGAAATTCTTTCCGCAACCAATGAAAAATCTCTTCATCCGGATTATTATCGCAAATCAAAATTTCGTAGTTGGGATAATCCAATTTTTGGAGTTTACTCAAATTTTGAGCAAGATATTTTTTGTCTCTAAAGCTCAAAATCCCTATTGTTACAAAAGGTAATGTAATCATGTGCGGAAAAGTGATCCTGAAATCATTCTAAAACATTCCTGGTCCACTTTTCAATCAAGAACCCTCGTTGACAGTACATGTATTGACAAGGGCTGATTAAAGAGTAACATTCGCTACCAATCTATTTGTGTATATATCTATGGAAGCAACAAAGAATACATTACCAGAACCAGAGGAACTAACAAGAATTGTGCTATTAGCCGAAAAGCTTGGCTCATTGAAGGTCGCGCAACAAGTGGCAGCTATCTTGGCTCAAGACCGAGACTTAGCAGCAGTTTTAAGTTATGTTCAAAGGATAATACGGGCAGGCGGCGCACTTGATAAATAGGAATTATACCTATTTTATGTAATGTTGGTAAATTTCTTGAAGTAGATAAAATCGGATCATACGATTTTTTCTTTGAATAAAATTTCAGGAAAAACTATGATCAAATCCGAAATGGCACTATTGTTTAAAATTAACAAACATTATGCGCGCTAGAGAAATTCTTTTTTCACTTGGGCTTGCTGCTTTGCAAACTGCTGGATGTGATGATAAACCAGAGCCGCATAGGCAGGATTGCGCCGATGTTGCGAATGAAATAACAAAAAAAACAACTGAGGCTAGCGACAATTTAACTTCCAGCATAGCCGTACGATGTGATCATGCACTCGAACAATTAATACAAGCTAATGTAAGGGTTCGTGGAAAAGAGGCCAGACGCTGCATTGGTGAAGTAGGTGTTGATGTTCTTAACCGCCCCAACAATTTAATTAGATTGGGATGCAAGCCCGCGACGCCTGTTTCATACGCCGCCTTTTCACCAAGTTCCTTAATCATGTTATTG
>CAZZPB010000117.1:0-7914 GCA_964655905.1 uncultured Candidatus Peribacteria bacterium | reverse complement strand
AGATCTGCGTTCCCTACAGGGATTTTTTGTTTGTGTTAACGGTTTATCTCAAAACGCACCCCCACCCGCGGAAAATGTCATCACAGTGGCTGGCTTAAGATCTTTTGGCCCTGGCTGTTCAATACCAAACTTTAAATTACTAGCACTATCACGCCATAATATTCCATAACCATCAATTTCTGGAATGTAAAAACGTAGCGTACCGGCAATCTTTGCGCTAATATCTGCCCTGACGGTATAATGCCTTGTTGTTCCCTGGGCAATATAGGCATCTTTATAACTCTTAAAATTACACTCAAAACCTTCTTCATCTTTTTTATCTGAGTAGCTGGAATATGCCGAACAGGTAGCAATTTTATATTTATCATCACCATCATTTCTAAATATTGCTACATCTTTAACGGTGACACCATCTTTTTCAGCCTTGAGTCTAATTGATGTTAATTCCATTTTTTTTGATGAAACTAAAGTTGGATTGGCTGAAATGTTAAAATTCAAAACTTGCTTACCAATACCGCCAGTAGAAGCTCCCTGTGGCGTGTCATCATCAAGAGCGATTCTTGGACTGTCCACTTCAGATGCAATAATTGTCATCACATCCCTATCTGAACGAGATAGCGTTGGGGGTGTTGTATCGTCTACCAAGTTAATGGTTTGTTTGTAATCTTCTTCCAATTTACCCGTGTCAGAAAATATTTCCAAAGTCACAACACGTATACCTGCGGGTACCGTTTTGGGATCAGTCACGTCCCAAAAGAACCTACCATGGCCGGTTTTGTGTACGCCATCAAAAAATTGACCATTACTATAAGTTCCTAATTTGATCTTTGATGATTTAAGCAAATTAAAATCTATAGTTACATATGATTTTGATTCTATCATCTCACTTCGATTAATTGTGGGAGATGGTGTCACCCTAAAACTTCCAGGTTCAAGTTTTGATCCGGTATAAACCAAATCTTCCGGAGGTTTCGCAACCGTGCCCGCGCCTGTGTCCAAAGCTACATCTGAAACTGAAGTGTCGTCCGTAGTCCGATAGTCAGAAAAATATGAACCAAAGTCCAGAAAACCCGTCAAATTTTTGCCTGATTTTTGCATTGTCGCGGCCGCAACTACAAGTACTACCACCAATATGCCGCCCGCAATTAACGCTATTTTTTTGTTCATGTGTGTTTTTATTAAGAAATAATTTTTTGATTTCTTTGAATCATAACATAAAATCCCTCCCCCCGCAAGGGCTAGTTCTTTAACGTACCGAAACGATGCATATATTTTGCCACTTCAAAACGGCTGATTGCGGCTCCAGGATTGAAATTATCTTCTTTGCCAATCAAACCTTTATTGTACGCATATTGTAAGTCGGCCATAAACCACTGCGTGCGGTCTTCCACGTTAGGGAAAATATTTGGCTGTATTTGGGTAACTTTGGCCACTTCCTTTGAGTATCCTGCAGCGTTAAACAGTACTCTGAAAAACTCAGCATATGTTACAGGATTTCCCGGTTTAAATGTCCTGTCTGGATATCCTCGAACTATACTTTGCTTTTCAGCCAATGCTACATTGTTATGGAACCATTGGCTCGAGTTTACATCTGGAAAACGGCTTTCTGATCGGCCAGCTTCCTGTTGAAGGTTGAAGTATCTCACGAGAATTGTCACGATCTCAGCGCGATTGATATAATCCCATCCCTTAAATAAACAACCGCCGGAACCTTCAAAAATTCTGTTTACTCTTGTCCATTCAGCGTCTTCGTAGTATCTATTGCCGGCTTTTACATCAACAAACGCCTTGCAGGCAACTCCGGTTGCCGCTGGTTTTGATTCATTCGCAACAGGCTGTTTTGTCCAGCCATCAAGATAGATATTTTTTAAAACTGTAAAGTTTCCGGCAGTCACCTTAACGCCATAGCGGCCAGCTGAAAGGTTGGTCCCATCAAAAGCGATTTCCACTTTTGAGCCGGCGACATATGATTTATCATCGGATAAGTTATAAACAGGATCGCCCTGCCCGTTAACTATATCAACCGATAAATTATCCACCTTCTTATTGGTTGTAAAGGTAATCTTGGCCTTATTTGACGGCCCAATATTTTTGGAGGGATTGACTTCCAAAGTTACTATCGGAGCGGTATCAGCAGCTGCCGCTGTACTCGTTGCGGCAGATCCTCCACTTGATGCCGTCCCGCTTGTTGAAGGAATAACGGGTACAGGATTATTGATAACAATTATTCTATCTTTGTCGGTGCCGCTGCTTGTATATTTTGTTGCCCTGATTAAAGCTTCTTTTGCCTTGGCTGCAGACTCTTCAGCTTTTGCCCTTGCTGTTTCTGCGTTAACTTTCTCTATTTCCGCGTACGTCTTGTATTTAATTGCTTCTGTCTCGATCGCGGCTTTGTCAGCTTTTGCTTTTGAGGCCGCGATTTTAGCTGCTGATTCCGCGTCGTCGCGCGCTTTTTGCTCTTGTGCGGCTTTTTCATTTGCCCGTTTCACCTCTATAGCTTCCCTTGCCGCTTTTGTATCCTGAACTTCCAAACCGGTGATTTCTTTGATTTCTTTGATTTCTTTTTTACCGGCATCTGTTGAAACGGCTGTTACCCTCACCGTGTAATTGCCGTCCTGAACAACACCGGCTTCATTTTCACTGCTTCCATTCCACGCAAATTGCACCGGTCCTGCTTTTGCAGGAGGTTTATTATTATTCAACTTCTTAACCACAGCTTTTTCCTTATCTATAATTTCAACCGTTACCGTTGCATCGGCCGCTAAGACAAACGTAATGTCTGTTGTTTTTGTTAAATCAACATCAACCGCAAGTGTAGAGGGTGCGACTTTTAAATCAGAAATAAGAGCAGGCGCCGGAGTCGGAGATGGCGCTGTTGCGGCTGCAACCTTTACCTGTCTGCTAAACTCCTCAAATATCGTCGCTGATGGAGTTGGGTGGGTTATCTTAACCGCTATCACATAAAAACCAGGTGTGACATTTTTACCATCTTTACCTGTTCCATCCCATTTTAGCTCTATTTTTTCATCATCTTTAGTTGTAACGGCAGTATCTCTTAAGGTTTTTATCGTCTCCAGGGCGCTATTGCCCACGGCCACAATAACTATAGAGTCCTTATTATTAACAACAAAATCCAGTCCGGCCGTAGCAGATTCACCCTGTTTTAAAGTCACAGGAGATAACGATACAACATCTCTATATAACACTCCCGCGCCAGATTTTGGTCCAATATCCAAAGGGTTTGTAAATTTTATATCCTTTATTTTATCCTTTTTAGTACCCTCTTTTACTGCTGTTAATCTAACTCTATAATCATCACTGTCGGCAAGATAGCCGCCACCATTTGTCCCGTTCCACAAACTTGCAACAATAGCTCCGGCTTTATACGACTGATTTTGCAGGAGAGTTATAACAACATCCCCCTTTTTATTTAAAATTTCCATAGTAACCGCGGCATCAACATTCAATTTGGAAGTGATTTTTGTCGTGCTGGCACCGTCGGTACTGGCTGAAAATGTAGCAGGCTCGACTGTTATATCATCAAAAAAGTCCGGCGTTTTCGCTGCAACCGTAACATGTTTTTTTACAGTTTCAATAACGTCAGCGCCGTCAATTACAGCTTCGCCATATAAAGTGATCAATATATTGTATTCACCCGCTTCAACGAATTTTGGAACACTTTCTTTATTTTTTCCATCCCATTTCAAATCCAATTTATCATCAGTTGCTAACGGCTTTAATGGTGCCGATTTGAATAATTCAAACTTACCTTTATTTCCGGTAACTTCAACGGTAATGCTGCCAGGGTATTTAGCGCTTAACGCTATGTTAATTGGTTCTGTTGAATCAAGTGTAAGTTTACCAGGAGTTATGTCAAAATCTTTATATAATATTCCCGAAACAATTGTTTGGGGAATATTATTCGTATCAACAATCTCCACAATTTTTTTTACAGTCTCAGTGGTTATTGGAGCGGAACCGGACTCAAGCGTCATCTCAAAAATATACTTGCCCTGCTTTAACAATGTTCCATCAGGAGCTTTTCCATTCCATGAATCTCCTATTTTTCCGCCTGTCTTAAATTCTCTATCAGGTTGTAGTACGGTAAGATCGTTACTGCTTATTTTGTAACGCACTTTAACATCAGATTTAGCTGTAAGACTTATATCAACCGTTCCTTCAACAGTAGCTTTTGCTGAATCAATTTTTAAAATTTTTGGGTCCGGATCAAATTTTTCATACAGCGCGCCGGAAGTTGCCGATAATGCTTCTGCGGCATCCCCCTTAAACAGCTTACCGCTGGAAAAGTACATTGCGCCGGCCACTATTGCCACAACAGCAGCTCCGCCAAGGATAAAAAATATATTTTTGTTTTTCATAATTTTGGTGTTAATAAATCATAGTTAATCAGATAATCATTTTAATCATAGTTCAAGATTATTTATCCAACCCGGCCAGATGGTAGCGGTAAAACAATTCCGCGACATCGCCGCGCAGCATTCCAGCCGCGGGGTACAATAAACCTTCTTTTGAAGTTCTGATTAAGCCGTATTTTTTGGCTTCCTGAACGTATTTTAAGTACCACAGCGTATTGGTATCAATAGGCACATCGTTATACGGTTTTTCATCCAGCTTTACTCGCAGATTCCTGCCGGAAATATTGAAGAACATTTTCAAAAGTTCAACTTTACTTACCTGTTGGTTTGGTCCAAATGTTCCGTTTGGGTAGCCCGTAATGCCGAATATTTCCCCTGTCCGCAAATAGGGCGAATACCACGCGCCGGCTTCCGTGTCCGAATATATTTTACTTCCAGCATACGTAAGATTATTTTTCCTGAATGCAATTAAAATTACTTTTACCGCCTCGGCTCTGTTAATAACGTCATTAGGACGGAATGTTCCATCGGGATAGCCTGCAAAAATGCCCTGCTCTCTGGCGTATTGCAGCGCCGGACACAAAGGATGTGTTTGCTCAACATCTTTAAAATTGGCACATGAATTTCCCGCAATTGTTGTTATGCTTTCTTTGGCCGTTGTAGGAGCGGGAGGCACTGGTGGTGCAAGTGGAGCTGTTGGACCTGGTTGGTTTGGTGCAGTTGGCTGATTAACAGGAGGAACAGTAGGAGCAGGAGGAGCTGTAGGCGTATTTGCTGAAACAGGTGGAAGTTCAGGTGTAACTTTTTTGGCTACAATATCAATACTTCGTTTGCAAGTAAGGCCAGGTTCAGGCGGTTCCGCGGAAACAGTGACGGTGGTCCCCGCAGGTCCGCCGGAAAATATTACAGAACAGGAAGATGGTATGTTTGTCAACGAGCCCCCACTTAAGTCAATAGAGCATGCACCACGTTGAATAGTCGCAAAAGTTCCAGATGATGTTGTTGACCATGTCATGTTTGCTACTTCTTTGCCACTTATTTTTAACCCTTTCGCGCTCAATATAACTCTTTGATTTTCTGTAATCTTAAATTCTGTCAAGGGACTAGCGCTGGTGGCTAAAAATACTTTAAATTTATCGTCAACGCATGAATCTACAGGTATATCAGGAGGAGGTGGCGGCGGGGCTTTTGTCAATGTTACTGTATCATTGCAGGCAATCTGTTCTACTCCTGTCTTTTTATCAATTGCTTTTACACTAATTTTTGTTCCATCATCGGGCGCCGGATCTAGATAAATTGCATCAAGGTCTGTAGTATTATAAGTATTGAAAAGACCGCCGAAAACGCCTGTTAAAGAAGTGGTAGTCCATTGGTACTTTAAAACTGGATCTCCCGCACTTTCAACCTCAATCTCAAATTTTTGTTCAAACTCTTTTCCTCCCACAATTTTATAAGGAGTTGTTTTTATTTTTAGCGCTTTACATTTTTTTTCAAATACAGATAATAGTGGCGCTACACTTTCTGTTTTGATGGTAAGAGGAGGAGGAGGAGGGAGGGTTACGGTGCATGCCGCATCAAAATATTTATCTTCACTTTTCTTGAACAGATCTATGATTTTTATTTCTCCGATTCTCATTGATACATTAGCTGTTACGGTGTCTGCCGATTTAGGATATTCCACTGTAGCAGATTGATTTCCAGTTGAATAATCTGTAGCATAGGCAGGACTAATTTTGCTGGCTGTAGAGGAAAAATCCCATTTATAAGAAATTTCTTTACCATATATTGGTTTCGCTTCTGTCACGGCTTCCCATTTCACAGATTTATCCGAATTTATTGTTCCTTTACAGGTGACAAGTGGCGGCGGGGGCGTTAAATCTACAGTGCACTTACTTCCCATGAGGCTAGTCGCGTAATAGACATCAGCTTTGGCATATGGTGTAGCTGTTACTATTTTTGCACCAGCAGGATATGTAACTGTGACGGATTTATTTTCAAATAACCAATCTTTATCTGCGCCCGTTGGAATATCTTTAGATACAGGAAAATCCCAACGATAAAGAACCCCCTCCCCAGACCCTGTCTCCCCGGACGCTGTTATAAAGATTATCCATCGCGCTTCTGGGTTTGCCGCTGTACCAATGGAATATCCTTTACATGTAATATCAGGTGATACCTCATATTCCGCCTTAAACAACGCTCCGCTTGAAAAATAAATTGCGCCGGCCACTATTGCAACCAGGGCAGCTCCGCCGAGAGCAAAAAATATATTTTTATTTTTCATATGTGTTTTTGTTAATAGGTAATTTTTTATTTTTTTGGAGACAGGTTTGAAACCTGTCTTTACGGCTTATCCAACCCGGCCAGATGGTAGCGGTAAAACAATTCCGCGACATCGCCGCGCAGCATTCCAGCATCCGGATAAAACAAACCTTCTTTTGAAGTTTTAATCAAAGCATACTTCTTTGCGAATTGAACATATTTTAAGTACCACAGCGTGTTGGCATCAACAGGCACGTCAGGATAAGGTTTTTCACCAAGTCTCGCCCGCAGATCCTTTCCCGCAATATTGAAGAACATTTTTAAAAGTTCAACTTTATTTACCTGTTGAGCGGGTCTAAATGTAAAGTCCGGGTAGCCCGTAATGCCGAATATTTCCCCTGTCAGTAAATAAGGCGAATACCACGCGCCGGCTTCCGTGTCGAAATACATTCTGCGCCCTGTGTCCGCAAGAATTGTTTTCTTGTTTGCTATCAAAATTACCTTCATCGCCTCGGCTCTGTTAATAACGTCATCAGGACGGAATGTTCCATCGGGATAGCCTGCGAAAATGCCCTGTTCTCTGGCGTATTGCAGCGCCGGGCACAGCGGATTTGTTCGCGAAACATCCTTAAAATCAGCACATGGGTCCCCTACGATCGTTATTATAGTTTCTTTACCCGGTATATAAATTGGAGGAACGGGAGGAGTAGGAGGAGTAGGAGGAGTAGGAGGAGTAGGAGGAGTAGGAGGAACGGGAGGAACGGGAGGAGTAGGAGGAACGGGAGGAACAGGAGGAACGGGAGGAACAACAGGAGGAACAACAGGAGGAACAACAGGAGTAACGGGAGGAACAGGTAGTTTTTTGGCTACAATATCAATACTTCGTTTGCAAGTAGGGTCTGTCTCAGGCGGTTCCGCGGAAACAGTAACAGTAGTCCCCGCAGGTCCGCCGGAAAATCTTACTAAACAGGAAGATGGTATATTTGTTAACTTATTCCCGTTTATCGCAGTAATAGGGCATGCAGCGTCTTCAACAGTTGTAAAAATTCCAGCCGTTGTTGACCACGTCATTGCCTCTACTGGAATGCCGCTCTTTTTCAATCCGTTTGCGCTCAATATCGCCCGTTCATTTTCTATCATCTCAAGTTTCGTCAAAGGAGTAGTAAGATCATTCAAAAATACCTTAAATTTGTCATCAACGCATGAGTCTACAAGTGGCGGTAACGCTGTTGGCAATTTCACTGAAGCTGTACAGGCAGGCTCTTCTTTTCCTGTA